>DATJXQ010000075.1:0-4464 GCA_035500015.1 Steroidobacteraceae bacterium | reverse complement strand
GTTCGCCACCTCCTGGGCCGACAGCATGCTGGGGCGGCCGAGGAAGGAAGCGATGGCCTTGTACGGAATGGTTTCGATTGGGCCTTCCAGCGGGCTGCTGCGCACCAGCGGCGAGACGCGCACGGCATTGCCGGGGACCAGCTGGATTTCTGGCCGCCCTGCGGTGCCATACACCAGCTTCAGCGTGTCACCGGGATAGATAAGGTGCGGGTTCGCGACTTCGGGATTGACCTGCCAGATCTCCGGCCACAGCCAGGGGTCGCGCAGGAACATCGAGGAGATTCCCCACAGCGTGTCGCCGCGCTTGACCACGTAGCTTTGCGGAGCATTCGGATTCAGTGCCGGCGCCGGCACGGCAACGGGCGCCGGCGCAGCCGCGGGCTGCGCGGGTTCCCGCGCCAGCGCCGTGTCCACGGCATTCTCCGCAGGGGGTGGTGCGTCGGGAGCCATTGCGACGGTCGGCGGCGGCGCCGGCGGCGGGGCGGGTTTGGAGGCAGGCAGTGACTGGCAACCGGGCGCCAGCATTGCGAAAAGGCCGGCAACCAGCCCGGAAACGATACCAAGCCTGCGTGTAACTAGCTGATCCGAGACCATTTCCGCTCCTGTCCGCGCATTATGTCGCATCCACTTCCGTGCGACCAGCCTCATTCCATATGGTGTTATAAACTCTTTGGCCGAAGCCGCGCCAAGTGCACGCGCTCACTTTGAGGACTGCATCACGGGCACCCTGGAAATCGCGAACGGTGGCCGGAGATCAGCCCTCACCTTAGCAGCATTTTCGGGTGCAAAGACCAGGCCATGGCCCTACTTCCCATTCTCGAGTACCCAGATCCGCGGCTGCGCACCCGGGCCGCTCCGGTCACGCGTTTCGACGCCGCGCTGCAGCGGCAGGTCGCCGACATGCTGGAAACCATGTATGCCGCTCCGGGCATCGGCCTCGCCGCGACCCAGGTGGACTGGCATCACCAGCTGGTGGTGATCGACGTGTCGGAGGGCAAGAACGAGCCGCAGGTATTCATCAATCCCGTGATCCTGTCGCGCGAGGGCAGGGCCACCGGTGAGGAAGGATGCCTTTCCGTGCCCGGGATCTACGACGACGTGGCGCGCGCCGAACGCGTGCGGGTGCGCTACCAGGATGCGCAGGGCGGTACCCATGAGCGCGACCTGGATGGCCTGCTGGCCGTGTGCGTGCAGCACGAGATGGACCATCTCTCCGGCAAGCTGTTCGTCGATTATCTTTCCGAGCTCAAGCGCCAGCGCATCCGCAAGAAGCTCGACAAGGAGCGCCGCGAGCGCGGCAACCGGCCGCCCACTTCCGCGGAGCGCCAGGTCCGGCTCTGACCGCCGCGCGCGGCGGTACTTAACCATGACACTGCGCGTGGCATTCGCGGGTACGCCGGCTTTTGCCGTGGCGCCGCTGCGCGCGCTGCAGGCCGCGCATCACCTGGTCGGAGTGCTGACGCAACCTGACCGTCCTGCCGGTCGCGGCCGTGCGCTGGCCGCGAGCCCGGTGAAGCAGGCGGCACTGGAAGCGCGGCTGCCGCTGGCGCAGCCGGCGAGGCTGCGCGGCGATGCGTCCCGGCTCGAGGCAACGCTCGCGCAGCTGCGCGCCTGGGCGCCGGACGTCATCGTGGTAGTGGCTTATGGGCTGCTCCTGCCGCGCGAACTGCTCACGTTGCCGCGCCTCGGCTGCCTCAACATCCACGCCTCGCTGCTGCCGCGCTGGCGCGGCGCCGCGCCGGTGCAGCGCGCCATCCTGGCCGGTGACGCGGAGACCGGCATCTCCATCATGCAGATGGATGAAGGGCTGGATTCCGGCCCGGTGCTGGCGCGGGCGGGCATGGCAATCGGCGCGGAAACCACTGCCGCGCAGCTGTTCGAACAACTCGCGGCGCTGGGTGCGGCGCAGATCGTTGCGGCCCTGGAAGGTTTCGCGGCCGGTACGCTGCACGCGCAGCCGCAACCGGCTGCAGGAGCAACCTACGCGCCCAAGCTCGCGAAATCCGCAGCGCCGCTCGACTGGTGCGGCGATGCCGTGCGCATCGACCGCCAGATCCGCGCCTTCAATCCCTGGCCCGTGGCCGAGACGCGGCTGGCCGGCGAAACCGTGAAGCTGCTGCGCAGCCGGGTGGATGGCCTGCGTGCAGCGCCCGCCGGCGCCGCGCCCGGCGCGCTGCTCGGCCTGCATGGCGATGCGCTGGAGGTCGCCTGTGGAAACGGGGTGGTGCAGCTGCTGGAGCTGCAGCGTGCAGGCAGGAAGCCGGTGGGCGCGCGCGACTTCCACAATGCGCTGCACCTGCCGGCCGGCGCGCGCGCGGAGTTCGGTTGAGCGCGCAGCCCCGCACGAGCCACGCGCCGGGTGCGCGCGTGCTGGCCGCCGCCGCGCAGGCCCTCGATGCCGTCACGCGGGATGGCGGCTGCAGCGCGGAGGCGGCGTTGCAGGGCGTGGAAGCGGACGCCGCCGGGCGTGGCGCGGTGCGTGCGCTGCACAGCGGTACGCTGCGCTGGTACCTGCGCCTGGCGCCGCTGGTGGATGCGCTGCTCGAGCCCGGCCAGCGCATGGCGCCGCTGGTGCGCGCGGCGCTGACCGTCGCCGTGCACCAGATCGAATATTCGCGCGCGCGTCCCGAAAGCGTGGTGAACATCGCGGTGGACGCAACGCGGCTGCTCGGCCATGCCGGTGCCAGCGGCTTTGCCAATGCGCTGCTGCGCCGCTACCTGCGCGAACGCACCGCGCTGACGGCGCGCATCGATCGCAGCGAGCCGGCGCGCCTGGCGCATCCGCGCTGGCTGTTGAAGGCGCTGCGCGCCGCATGGCCCGATGAATACGCGCACATCCTCGCCGCGAACAACGAGCCGCCGCCGCTCACCCTGCGCGTGAACCTGGCGCGCACCACCCGCGAGGGGATGCTGGCCGCGTTCGCGGCGGCCGGCATCGAGGCGCAACCCGGCGCGGGCGCGGCCAGCGTGCTGCTGGCGCAGCCCTGCGATGTGCAGACCTTGCCCGCCTTCGATGCCGGGCTGGTCAGCGTGCAGGATGCCGGTGCGCAGCAGGCGGCCGGACTGCTGGATGCACGGCCGGGCGAACGCGTGCTGGATGCCTGCGCCGCGCCCGGCGGCAAGACCGGTCATATCCTCGAGCGTTGCGCCGGCCCGCTCGAGCTCACCGCGCTCGACCGGGACGCGGCGCGGCTGGAACGCGTGCGCGGGAACCTGGCGCGGCTGGGTCATGCGGCGCGGCTGGTGGTCGCGGATCTCAACGGCGATGGCTGGTGGGACGGGCAGCCCTATCACCGCATCCTGCTGGATGCCCCATGTTCGGGAACGGGCGTGATCCGCCGGCATCCGGACATCAAGGTGCTGCGACGGGCCGACGACATCGCCCGTTTCGCGGCGGCGCAATTCGCCATGCTCGAACGCTGCGCAATGCTGCTGGCAGACGGGGGCCGCCTGGTCTACGCCACCTGCTCGATCCTGCCGCAGGAGAACCAGGAGCTCGTCGAACGCTTCCTGCGGCACGACCGCCGCTTCCGGCGCGCGCAGCCGGACATCCAGCTGCTGCCGCGGCCATCCGCGGCCGGAGCCGCGGCGCTGACCGACGGCTTCTACTATGCTTGCCTCATCAAGGAGAACACTGCCGCGTGAGATCCCGCCGTGTCGGATCCCTGTCCGGATTGCTCGTGCTGCTGTTCCTGCTGGCGGCGCCACGGCCGGGTGCGGCCGCCGAGCTCAGTGTGCAGTCGGCGCACGCCAGCGTGCAGGGCAGCACGCTCGAACTCACCGTGCGCAGCGTATATCCGGTGGATGAACCGATGCGTACGGCGCTGGCCGCGGGCGCCATCGTCGACCTCGACCTGCAGGCCACCGTCGACCGCACGAACCGCTACTGGTTCGACGAGCGCCTGGCTGAGGACGACCTGCGGCGCGAGCTTTCCTGGAACGTGCTGAGCCAGCGCTATGTGCTGCAGGACATCAAGACCGGCGAGCAGCGCACTTTCGCCACGCTTGAAGAGGCGCTGGACGCCGCCGGCACGGTGACGGACTGGAAGCTCGACATCGGACAGCGGCTCGATCCGGACGCGCGCTACGAGGTCAGCGTGCGTGCCCGGCTGCGCCGCGGTCGCGTGCCCAGCGGCCTGCGGGCGCTCACCTTCTGGACGCGCTACTGGAGCCGCAGCGAGTGGTACACATGGGCGCTGCCCCATTGAGGCGCTGGGGCGGCTACATCTTCATCGCGGCCGCGACGGCCGTGGTGCTGGCGTCGCTGCTGCTGCTGGTGCGCGTCACGGCCAATTCCGCGCAGTTCGCCGACCTGGGCAAGTGGGTCGTCGTGGGCAACACGGTGCTGGTGCTGGCCATGGCGGTGCTGCTGGCGCGACGGGCGCTGCGCCTGGCGCGCGATTACCGCCGGCATGTACCCGGCTCGCGCCTCACGGTGCGCACCGTGGCGGTGTTCAGCGGCCT
>DATJXQ010000074.1:0-11647 GCA_035500015.1 Steroidobacteraceae bacterium | reverse complement strand
GGCCATCAAGCCCGGGGACACCATCGTGGTGCCGGTGGACACCCAGGGCATGCCGCCGCTGCCGTTCTGGCAGGCCGTCACCCAGATCCTCTACAACGTGGCCATCTCCGTGGCCGCCATCAACTCGTTCTGATGGCTGATGTCGGCATTTCTTCCGGACGGCATTTCAGCGCCAACGACGGGGAAAGCATCCTGGACGCGGCGCTCCGGCAGCACATCGTGCTGGAATATGGCTGTCGCACGGGGCGCTGCGGTACGTGCCGCGCGCGATTGCGCACCGGCTCAACGGTGGCGCTGCATGATGAGCTCGGACTCAGTCCTGCGGAACGGGCCAGCGGCTGGATTCTGACCTGCGTACGGAAAGCCACTTCGAATGTGGCTCTGGATGTCGATGACCTGACCGGCGTGACGGTTCATCCGGCGCGCACGGTTCCATGCCGCATTCACGCGCTGCAGCCACTGTCCGTGGATGTCATGCGGGCCACGCTCCGGCTGCCGCCGGGCACGGTATTCAGCTACCACCCCGGTCAATACATCGATGTCATCGGTCACGGCGGCGTGCGGCGCAGTTACTCCATTGCCAATGCGCCGGCGGCAGCCGGCCTGCTGGAATTGCATATACGCAAGATCGGCAGCGGTGCAATGAGCGACTACTGGTTCGGAAAAGCCGCAGTGAATGATCTTCTGCGCCTGCGGGGCCCTCTCGGCACCTGCTTCCTTCGGGATGTCGCCGGGCAAGACCTGATATTCCTGGCCACCGGAACCGGCATTGCGCCAATCAAGGCGATGCTCGAGGGGCTGTCGGCCAGCGATCCGGCGGAAAGGCCCAGGTCCATCGTTCTTTACTGGGGTGGACGGGTGCCGCAGGATCTGTACTGGAATGCCCGCAGCATCGGCATGGACTGCGGTTTTGTCCCCGTGCTTTCCAGGGCGGAGAAGGACTGGGACGGACTGCGCGGCCATGTGCAGGATGCAGCCCTGGACGCGCAGCCGGACATGCGGCGGACGCTGGTGTATGCCTGCGGTTCGGATGCGATGATCCGTTCGGCGCGACGCAGGTTCATCGCTGCCGGCTTGCCGGAGCGCAATTACCGCTCCGACGCGTTCGTGTCCTCGGGAGAAGCAGCATGAATGGCGAGTTCCCGCTGTGAAGGCCGTGATTCTTGCGGGTGGTCTCGGCACCCGGCTGAACGAGGAGACGGCTGTCCGGCCCAAGCCCATGGTCGAGATCGGCGGCAGGCCGATCCTCTGGCATATCCTGAAAATGTACTCGCACCACGGCATTCGCGACTTCGTGATCTGTTGCGGCTACAAGGGGTACGTGATCAAGGAGTACTTCGCCAATTACTTCCTGCACATGTCCGATGTCACCTTCGACATGCAGCACAACCGCATGGAGGTGCATAGCAAGCGGGTCGAACCCTGGACCGTCACGCTGGTGGACACCGGTGAGGACTCGATGACCGGCGGCCGCCTGTTGCGCGTGGCCGACTACGTCAGCGGCGAAGACGCCTTCTGTTTCACCTATGGGGACGGCGTAAGCGACGTCGATATCGCAGCGAGCGTCGCTTTCCACAAGTCGCACGGCAAGATTGCGACCGTGACGGCGGTTTCCCCGCCGGGACGTTTCGGAGCGCTGGATATCCAGCGGGGCAGGGTCGTGAGTTTCAAGGAGAAGCCTCAGGGCGACGGCGCCATGATCAACGGCGGCTTCTTCGTGCTTTCGCCGCGGGCACTGTCGTACCTGAAGGATGACAGGACGCTCTGGGAGCAGGAACCATTGACGAGGCTGACCCAGGATGGCCAGTTGATGGCCTATGAGCACCGCGGCTTCTGGCAGCCGATGGACACGCTGCGCGACAAGCATCACCTGGAAGAACTCTGGACATCCGGCAGGGCACCCTGGAAGAAATGGGATTGAGCATGTCCATCGATCCGGCGTTCTGGCGCGGCAAGCGTGTGCTGCTGACCGGTCATACCGGGTTCAAGGGAAGCTGGCTGTCCCTGTGGCTGCAACATCTCGGCGCCAGGCTGGCGGGACTGGCCCTCGATGCGCCGACGAATCCGAATCTGTTCGAGGTTGCCGCGGTTGGCCGTGGCATGGCGTCTTCCGTTGGCGACATCCGCGGACTGGAAACCGTGATCGGGACGGTGAAGGCATTCCAGCCGGAGATCCTCATCCACATGGCGGCGCAGCCCCTGGTCAGGCTTTCCTACAAGGAGCCCATCGAGACTTACGCGACCAATGTGATGGGTACGGCTCACGTGCTGGAAGCCGTACGCCAGTGCGGGTCGGTGCGTTGCGCCGTAGTGGTGACCACCGACAAGTGCTACGAAAACCGGGAATGGGACTGGGGGTACCGTGAAAACGACCCGATGGGCGGCCACGATCCCTACAGCAGCAGCAAGGGTTGCGCCGAGCTGGTGACGGCTGCCTACCGCCGGTCCTTCCTTGGCAGTGCCGGCGTCGCGTTGGCATCGGCCCGCGCGGGCAATGTCATCGGAGGCGGGGACTGGGCGGCCGACCGGCTGGTTCCGGATGTCCTGCGGGCCTTTGCAGGCGGACAGCAAGTGACGATCCGCAGTCCGGATTCCACGCGGCCGTGGCAACATGTTCTGGAACCGCTTGGCGGTTATCTGCTGCTCGCGGAGCGCATGTGGGGCGACGCCCGGTCCTATGCGGAAGGCTGGAACTTCGGCCCGGACGAAGGCGACGCGCGGCCTGTCAGGTGGATCGTGGAGCGGATGGCCCGGTTGTGGGGGGAAGGTGCGGGGTGGCGGCTTGACGACGCCGATCATCCCCATGAGGCAAATTACCTGAGGCTGGATACTTCCAGGGCCCGGCACCACCTCGGATGGCGTCCGCGCTGGAATCTGGAAGGCGCGCTGGCGAGGACCGTCTCCTGGCATCGCGCGTGGATCAAGGGCGGTGACATGCGGCGGATCTGTCTGGAGCAGATCGGGGAATACATGGATTGCGGCAAGGGGGCGGCATGACCGGCCCGGTTGCGCCAATGCCGGCCGCGCAGACGGCGGCGGAGCTGCGCGCGCGGATCGCCGCGCTGGTACGACAGTATGCGGACCAGGAACTCGCCGCGCGGCCATTCGTGCCGGGAGAGTCGCCGGTGCCTGCTTCGGGCAAGGTCATTGGTGCCAGGGAGCTCGAGTTCATGGTCGAGGCTTGCCTCGACGGCTGGTTGACCACCGGTCGCTTCAACGCGGCCTTCGAGGAGCGCCTGGCGAAGTACCTCGGCGTGAAGTACCTCATCACCGTGAATTCGGGGTCCTCGGCGAACCTGGTGGCGTTCTCGGCGCTGACCTCGCCGCGGCTGGGCGACCGGGCGATAAAGCCGGGAGATGAAGTGATCGGCGTCGCCGCGGGGTTCCCGACCACGATCAATCCCGTGCTGCAGTTCGGCGCCGTGCCGGTGTTCGTGGACATCGACCGCGCCACGCACAACATCGATGCGTCACTGATCGAAGCGGCGATCGGCCCGAAGACCCGGGCGATCATGCTGGCCCATTCACTGGGCAATCCGTTCAACCTGGACGCGGTGACGGCACTTTGCCGGAAATACGGCCTGTGGCTGGTGGAGGATTGTTGCGACGCGCTGGGGTCCACCTACGATGGCAGGCTGGTCGGCACGTTCGGAGACATAGGCACTCTCAGTTTCTATCCCGCGCATCACATCACGATGGGCGAGGGCGGCGCGGTATTCACCAACAATGCCGAGCTGAAGGTCATCGCGGAATCGTTCCGCGACTGGGGGCGGGACTGCTACTGCGCGCCCGGCAAGGACAACACCTGCGGCAAGCGCTTCGGCTGGAAGCTGGGCGGCCTGCCGCAGGGATACGATCACAAGTACACGTACTCCCATCTGGGCTACAACCTGAAGATCAGCGACATGCAGGCGGCGTGCGCGCTGGCGCAGATGGACCGGCTGGATGAATTCGTGGCGGCGCGCAGGCGCAATTTCAACTACCTGAGACAGCGGTTGAGCTCCTGCGCGGAGTTCCTGGAGTTGCCCGCCGCCACGCCGAAATCCGATCCGTCGTGGTTCGGCTTCCTCGTCACTCTCAAGCCGGAGGCGGGCGTGAACCGCGTGGACCTGCTCACCTATCTCGACGAGAGGAAAATCGGCACACGCCTGCTGTTTGCCGGTAATCTCGCCCGCCAGCCCTACATGAGCGGGCGCAATTTCCGCATCAGCGGCGGTCTCGTCAATACCGACAGCGTGATGAACCAGTCGTTCTGGCTGGGCGTGTTCCCCGGGCTGGGGGAGGCCCACCTCGACTACCTTGCCGCCAACGTCGAGACGTTCCTTGGCGTGGGTTTCTGAGCAGTGCACGACAACAAGTCCATGACCCCGAATCCGCTGATCGACAAACTGCGCCTCAATGCCAGGCACAGCATCCTCCAGGCCATCCATTGCATCGAGTCCGATTCCCTCAAGATTGCCTTCGTCGTCGACGACGAGCGGCGGCTGATCGGCGTGGTCACGGATGGCGATGTGCGCCGTTATCTGCTGAACGGCGGCCAGCCCAGTCAGCTGGTATCCGCCTGCATGAACCGGCAGTTCCATGCCGTACGCGTGGATACGCCGCGCGTGGAACTGCTCAAGACCTTTGATCTTGGCTACGGCGTGCTCCCCGTCCTGGACGCGCAGGGCACCCTTGTGGATCTCTGCTCCAGGCAGATGGCGGCCAGTCCGGAAGAGCCGGTGCTTGCCCGGGCGCGCGCGCCGGTGAGAATGAGCTTCAGCGGCGGCGGCTCGGACCTGACCTATTTCTTCATCGACAATCCGGCCGCCGTGTTGAGCTGCACCGTGGACATCTACGCACGTGCCACCCTCGCGCCGCGCCACGACCGCCAGATCATCATCCACGCCGAAGATCTGGGCCAGAAGGAACACCACGAATCCCTGGGCGCGCTGCAGGAAACGGCAAACAAGAGCCTGCTGGCCACCATCGTGTCCGTCATCCGGCCCGAATTCGGCTTCGACCTGAGCATCTTCGCGGACTTTCCCGTGGGTTCCGGACTGGGCGGCAGTTCGGCCGTCACCACCGCCGTCATCGCCGCCTTCAATGAACTGCGGCGGGATCGGTGGAATACCTATGAGATTGCCGAGCTGGCGTTTCAGGCCGAACGGCTGTGCTTTGGCATCGCGGGCGGCTGGCAGGACCAATACGCCTCGGCCTTCGGCGGTTTCAACCTGATCGTCTTCGAGAACCAGCGCAACCTGGTGCATCCCATCCGGCTGGAAGACGCCATCCGCAACGAACTGGAAGCCTGCCTCCTGTTGTGCAATACCTGTACGGCCCACGATTCCGGCAAGCTGCATGAGCAGCAGCGCAAGGAGATGAAAGCCGAATCGCAGACCGATCTGCTGGCCGCCAGCGTCGCCCTGTGCCACCGCATGCACCATTATCTGATCCGCGGTGAGCTGCGCAGGTTCGGGCAGGGCATGGACGAGGCCTGGCAACTGAAGCGGCGCTTTTCCCCGGGCGTAAGCAACGACAGGCTGGACGGCATCTACGCCGCGGCCGTGCAGGCCGGCGCGCTGGGCGGCAAGCTGCTGGGCGCGGGTGGCGGCGGCTTCTTCGTGTTCTATGTGCCGCCCGGGCAGCGCAAGAGCGTGGCGCACGCCGTGCGCGCGCTGGGTTGCCAGACACAGAGTTTCCGTTTTGATTTCAGCGGCGTCACTTCATGGCGGGCCAAGATGCAATGAGCTGCTTCGCCTCCCGCCCATGAGCTCCGTCTTCATTAACGGGTTTCCGCTGGATGGCAGGCGGATCTTCGTCATTGCGGAAATCGGCAACAATCACAATGGTTCCGTCGAGCTGGGCAAGCGGCTGGTGGAAGCCGCGGTGGCTGCCGGGGCCGATGCGGTCAAGTTCCAGCTGCGCAACCGCGAAGCATTGTATCGCCGCAAGGCGGATGGTTCGCGCGCCGAGGATCTGGGCGTGGAATACATCCAGGACCTGCTGGAAAAGGTGGATCTTTCCGTTGGGCAGCACAGGGAATTGCGCGCCTATTGCGCGGAGCAGGGCGTCACCTACATCTGCACGCCCTGGGATGAACCCAGCGTGGACGTACTGGCTTCATTTGATGTGGCCGCGCTGAAGATCGCATCCGCCGATCTCTGCAACCCCTATCTCATCGCCAGGGCCGCCAGCCTGGGCAAGCCGCTGGTTCTTTCCACCGGCATGTCCTTCGAGCACGAGATCCAGCGCGCGATTGACCAGCTGCGCGATCTCGAACGGCCTTTTGCGCTGCTCCACTGCAACAGCGCCTATCCCGCTCCCGAGGGCGACATCCAGCTCGGCTACCTGCGCCGCCTGCAGGAGATGCATGACGTCATCGGTTATTCCGGCCACGAGCGCGGCACGGCCATCACGCTGGGCGCGGTGGCGCTGGGCGCGAAGCTGGTCGAGCGGCACATCACGCTGGATCGCCGCATGGAAGGTCCCGACCACCTCGCCAGCCTTGAGCCCGCGGAGTTCCGGCAGCTGGTCGACGGCATACGCCAGCTCGAGCAGGCGCTCCCCTGGCAGGGGCCGGGTCGCCGGGTCAGCCAGGGTGAGCTGCTGAACCGCGAAAACCTCGGCAAGAGCGTCATCGCCGCGCGCGACATCGCGGATGGCACGCTCATCTCGGCCGACATGCTGCGCGTTGCCAGCCCGGGCCAGGGTTTGCCGCCCTACCGGCTGCCGGAACTGGTCGGCAAGCGCGCCGTGCGCGATATCGCCAGCGGCGGCTTCCTGTTCGAGAGCGACATTGCCGGCGAACAAACCGGTGGAAAGCTGAATTTCAGGATGCCCGTGCGCTGGGGTGTTCCGGTGCGCTATCACGATTTCCTGGAATACCGGCGCCGCATCACGCCGGACCTGTACGAGTTCCACCTGTCCTATCGGGACCTGGGCATCGAGCCCCGGCCCTTCCTGGCGGAAGTGAACTGCTCGCGCCTGGTCGTTCATGCGCCGGAGCTTTTCGAGAACAGTGAATTGCTGGACCTGGCCAGTGACGAACTGGCTTACCGTGAACGCTCCATCGCCAATCTGCAGCGGGTGGTGGATGTCACGCGGCAGATCGCGGAGTTTTTTCCACAGGCCGATGCACGGCTCATCGTGGCCAACGTGGGCGGCTTCTCTGCCGATGCGCCACGCCCCGGTACGGATCGCGCCATGCTGTACGCAAGATTCCACGAATCCTGCGCGCGCATCGACTTCGGCAATACGGAACTGGTTCCGCAGAACATGGCGCCTTTCCCCTGGCATTTCGGCGGGCAGCGGTATCAGAACATCTTCATGATGCCGGAAGAACTGGCCGCGCAGGCCCGGGCCCGCAAGCTGCGGCTCTGCCTGGATCTGTCGCACCTGTCCATGACCTGCTTTCATTTCGGCCTGGATTTCCAGCAGGCGCTGGCGCTGCTGCTGCCGCATACTGCGCACCTGCACGTGGCCGACGCCAGGGGGGTCAATGGTGAAGGCGTTCTCATGGGTACGGGCGATGTCGACTGGCCCCGCGCTTGGGCGCAAATCGTGCAATATCCCCAGGTCAGCTTCATTCCCGAAGTCTGGCAGGGCCACAAGGATCACGGCGCGGGCTTCTGGGCGGCGCTGGAATTCCTGCAGGCATTGTGAGGAAGGCACATGGGCATGAGCCTGGATGAGCGACTGGACGGCCTGCTTGGTGAATCGCTGGAGTCGGTACGCGCGCGTCAGGTCAACACGCTTGAACAGCTGCTCGGAAGACTGGAGCAGCCCTTCGTGCTTTTCGGAGCAAGCCACCTGGGACGCAAGGTTCAGGACAGGCTCAAGAGACTTGGTTATGCGCCGCGCGCTTTCATCGACAACAACCCGGCTCTGTGGGGCACGCAGATCGATTCGGTGCCGGTCTTCAGCCCGAAGCAGCTGGCGGAACTGGACCGGAATGCCCTGCCCGGCGTCATCTGCACCATCTGGAGCGGGCATCTTGCCGATCGCATGCCCGACCGACTGGCGCCGCTGAGGCGGCTGGGCTTTGGCCGCATTGCCCTGTTCGGGCATCTGGCGTGGCGTTTTCCGCAGGGCCTGCTGCCGCATTATTGCCTGGATCTGCCGGAAAAAGTCCTTCCTGATGCGCAGCGCATTCGCCGTGCCTTCGCGCTGCTCGGCGACGAGGAATCCAGGCAGCTGTTCGTCGATCATGTCGAATGGCGGCTGTTTCTGAACCACGACCTGCTGCCGGGTGCTTCGCCACGACAAATCTACTTCGACAGGCACTTCAGTACCGACTTTCCCGGTGAACTCGTCTATGACATCGGTGCGTTCAACGGCGATTCGGTTGCGGACTATCTTTCCAGGGGCCGTGGTTACCGTGAGATCCATTCATTCGAACCTTCGCTCGCCAACTATGGCGCGCTCCAGCGCCATCTGGACACGCTGCAACCGGCGCGGGGAAGGGGACTGCATGCGCATCATCTGGCCGTGGGCGACAGCAGCGGAGAAATCCTGATAGAAAGCGGCGGCGGCCCGTCGGGCCGGGTCGGCAGGGGCGATGAACGCGTGCCCATCACGACCATCGATGAACTGGCGGGGCAAATCGGCGCGGCCACGTTCATCAAGATAGATATCGAGGGCTTCGAGCCGCAATGCCTGGCCGGTGGAAGGCGGCTGATATCGGAAAATCATCCGGTCATGGCCGTCAGCGCGTATCACCTGCAGGACCATCTGTGGAGCCTGCTGCTGCAACTGCACGACTACTACCCTGATTACCGCTTCAGCCTGTGTCCTCATGTCAGCGATGGCTGGGACCTGGTGCTTTACGCGGTTCCACCAGACCGCATCCCATCCCAAATCGCCTAGCCTGCATCGACACGTCATGCGCGTCGCCGACTACATCTTCGAATTCATCGCCACCCAGGGCATCAAGCACGTGTTCTTCCTGCCTGGCGGTGGGGCCATGCATCTGAACAATGCGCTGCTGCGCCAGCAAAGGCTCACTGCGGTCAGCATGCTGCACGAACAGGGCGCGGCCATCGCCGCCGAAGGGTATGCGCGCACGTCGGGGCGCTTCGGCGCCTGTCTGGTCACGTCCGGGCCCGGGGCGACCAACGCCATCACCGGTCTGGCCGGGGCATGGCTGGAGTCCACGCCCGTCATGTTCATCTCCGGACAGGTCAAGCGCGCCGATCTCAAGGGCGACAGCGGCCTGCGTCAGCTGGGTACGCAGGAACTGGACATCGTGAGCATGGTCCGCCACATCAGCAAATACGCCGTTTGCCTGCTCGACCCTTTGCGCGCGCGCCACGAGCTGGAAAAAGCCCTGCACCTGATGCAGACCGGCCGCAAGGGACCCGTGTGGATTGATGTGCCGATGGATGTGCAAGCCACCGAGATAGACCCGGCGCAGCTGGCGGGGTACGTACCGGAGGCGGATACGCGACCTGCGCCACCCGACGCACAGGCGCTGGCGCGGCTGGCGCAGCGTCTGCAGGAAGCGCAGCGACCGGTGCTGCTGGTGGGCAACGGCGTTCATGGCGCAGGGGCCGAAGCCGGGCTGCGTGCGTTGATCGAGCAGCTTGGCATCCCGACGCTGACCACCTGGATCGCCGCGGACCTGCTGGAAGACGAGCATCCCTGCCATTTCGGCCGGTGTGGCACCGTCGCGCCGCGTGGGCCCAATTTCACGGTACAGAATGCCGACCTGGTGCTCGCCATCGGCAGTCGCATGGATTTCTCCATCACCGGTTTCAACCGCGCCCAGTTTGCCCGTGAAGCGGAAATCGTCGTGGTGGACATAGACCCGGCGGAAATCGCCAAGCTGGGTGACATGCCCGACGAGGTGTTTGTCTGCGACGCGGGCGCTTTCATCAGCAGCTTGCGTCGCGCCATGCCGGCCCGAGGCCTGCGGCTGGACGACTGGCGGGCGCGCTGCGCGGACTGGAAGCGACGCTATCCCGTCGTGTTGCCGCAATACCGCGCCCCCAGTGCCTATGTGAACACCTACGTGTTTGCCGAAACGCTTTCCGGGGAGCTGGCCGAAGGCGACCAGATCATCCCCGGCAGTTCCGGCGCGGCGCTGGATACATTCTGGCTGGCGGCACGGCTGAAGCGCGGCCAGCGCGCCGTGGCCACTGGCGGCCTGGGGGCGATGGGTTACGGCCTGCCGGCTTCGATAGGCGGCTGCCTCGGGGCCGGCGGCAAGCGCACGGTGTCGGTGGACGGCGATGGCGGCTTCGTGATGAACATCCAGGAGCTGGAGGTGGCTCGCCGCCTGCAACTCCCGATCAAGTACTTTGTCCTGAACAACGGTGGCTATGCATCCATCCGGGCGTCGCAGGGCGGATATTTCAAGCAGGTCATCGGCTGCGATCCGGGATCCGGACTCACCCTTCCCGATATTTCGGCCCTGGCTGCCGCGTTCGGCCTGGCCGTACGCCGCATCGACGGCAACAGCGACTTGCGTGCCAATATCGCCGAAACCCTCGAACAGGAGGGGCCGGTCGTATGCGAAGTGATGGTCGAGCCCGATCAGGCCATCGGTCCGCGCGTGACATCGCGCCTGGGAGCCAACGGTGCGATGGTCTCCAGCCCGCTGGAAGACCTGTTCCCGTTTCTCGACCGGGACGAGCTGCGCGCGAACATGCTGGTTGCACTGCTGGACAGCTGATATGAGCGAATACCTGAGCCGATACGCCGACAGCGGCCTGTACACCATGCAGGGGCGTCTGGGTCCACCCGAGGGCGGCCGCTTCCAGTCCTTTCCGCGCGATGGCTGGCGGCGCGAGATCGAACAGGCGGCCCGCATCGGCCTGCGCGGCATCGAATGGATTTACGACCTCTACGGAGAGGGCGCAAATCCCCTTGAAACTTCCGGTGGACGCCAGGAACTGAAGGCGCTGTTGCAGCAGCACGGCATCGCCGTGGTATCCATCTGTGCGGATTACTTCATGGACAAGCCGTTGCTGCGTTGCCCGGCGACTGACAACCGGCAGCTGCTGCAGCGCCTGGAGTGGTTGATCGGCATCTGTCCCGGGATGGGCATAGGCCGCATCGTGCTGCCCTTCGTGGACGCCGCGAATATCCGCGACGCGGCGGAACGCAGCCAGGTCGCCGGCAACCTGCGCTCCGCATTGCCGGTCGCGGAACGCAATGGCGTGGAACTGCATCTGGAGACCGACCTGGGGCCCGAGACGTTTCGGGCGTTCCTCGGCGAACTGGAGCATCCACTCATCAAGGTCAACTACGACGCCGGCAACAGCGCCTCATTGGGTTACAAGCCCGCCGAGGAATTCGCCGCCTACGGTCATCGGATCGGGAGTTTCCACATCAAGGACCGGCGCCAGGGGGGCGGCACGGTTCCACTGGGGCAGGGGGACGCCGATTTCGCCAGCCTGCGCGAACAGTTGCTGCGCCATGGGTACCGCGGCGATTTCGTGATGCAGGTCGCACGCGGCGAAGCCGGCGACGAGCCGCGCTGGCTCACGGGCATGGCGAAGCTGTCTGCCGACTGGCTGCGCGGCCTGGCGCTGCATGACAGGAAGCACCAGCCGTGAGGATTCTCTTTTGCGGCCTGGGCGGCATCGGCCAGCGGCACTTGAGGAATCTGCGCCAGTTGCTCGGCGGTGAACTGGAGGCGCATGCCTGCCGCGTGCGCCGGCAG
>DATJXQ010000073.1:0-21279 GCA_035500015.1 Steroidobacteraceae bacterium | reverse complement strand
CCGTCGACGAGAAGTGGCACGAAGACGCAATGGAATTTCTGGCCGGCTTCGAGCGGCGCCTGCAACAGTGAAGGAGCATCCCATGAGCAATTTTCCGCCTCCCCCCAACGTCGTTGCCGAGATCGGCTGCAACCACAAGGGCGACATGCAGATCGCGCGCGAGATGATCGGCATCGCGGCCACGTTCGCGAAGTGCGATTACGTGAAGTTCCAGAAGCGCAACAACCGCGAATTGCTCACGCCGGAGGAGTACGCCGCGCCGCATCCCAACCCGATGCATGCCTACGGCCCCACCTATGGTGCGCACCGCGAGTTCCTGGAATTCGATCTCGACCAGCACCGCCAGCTGCAGCGCTGGTGCGCGGAGTTCGGCGTCGGTTATGCCTGCTCGGTGTGGGACCTGACCTCGGCGCGCGAGATCGCGAGCCTGGCGCCCGACTACATCAAGATTCCCTCGGCCTGCAACCTGCGCTTCGACATGCTGCGCGAGCTGGCGCGCAACTACTCCGGGGACCTGCACATTCCGCTCGGCATGACCACGCCCGAGGAGGTGACGCAGATCGTCGAGGTGATGCGCGCCGAGCGCGCGCTGGAGCGCACCGTGCTGTACGCCTGCACTTCCGGCTACCCGGTGCCCTTCGACCAGCTGTGCCTGCTGGAGATCCGCGAACTGGCGGCGCGCTACGCCGGCCAGATCCGTGCCGTGGGTTTTTCCGGCCACCACCTGGGCATCGCCGCCGACATCGCCGCGTACACGCTCGGCGCGCAGTGGATCGAGCGCCATTTCACGCTGGATCGCACCTGGAAGGGCACCGACCACGCAGCCTCGCTGGAGCCGGACGGGTTGCGCCGCCTGGTACGCGACCTGCGCGCGGTCAGCCAGGCGCTCACGCTGCGCGATCGGCCGATACTCGACATCGAGGTTGCCCAGCGCCGCAAGCTGAAGCGTTTCCAGCCGCAGGCCTGAATGCACCGGGTCGCTTACATGCCGCTGCGTGGCGGCTCGAAATCGATTCCGGGAAAGAACCTCCGGCCGCTGGCCGGACGGCCGCTGTTCGCATGGGCACTGGGGGCGGCGCTGGACAGCGGTTGCTTCGACGAGGTGTGGGCCGGCACCGATGCCGAGGCGATATGCCGTGCGGTGCACGCGCAGTTCGGGGAGCGGGTGCGTGTATTCGACCGCGGCCCCGCCACCTGCACCGATGAGGCATCCACCGAAAGCGCACTGCTGGAATTCGCCGCGGCCAACACGTTCGACCTGCTGTGCACCATCCAGGCCACCTCGCCGCTGACGCTGCCGGTGGATTTCGCCGCGGCCACGCGCCTGTTCCTGGAAGAGCAGGCGGATTCGCTGCTGACGGCCACGCGCGTCAGGCGCTTCTACTGGAGCGCGGATGGCCGGCCGCTGAACTACGATCCGGCGAGCCGTCCGCGGCGCCAGGATTTCGCTGGCAGCCTGATGGAAAACGGCGCGTTCTATTTCACCCGTCGCGAAGTGCTGGAACAGCAGCGCTGCCGGCTTGGCGGCAGGATCGCGATCCACGAGATGACCGGCGACAGCGCCATCGAGCTGGATGAGCCCGGTGACTGGCCGGTGGTGGAGCGCCTGCTGCGGGAACGGCAGGGCGCGGCGCGCGAATCACTGGCGCGCATCCGCGCGCTGGTGGTCGACGTCGACGGCACGCTGACCGACGGCGGCATGTACTACAGCGGCGACGGCGAGGCGCTGAAGAAATTCCACACCCGCGATGCGCACGGCATGCAGCTGCTGGAGCGCGCCGGCCTGCACATCGGCGTGGTGACCGCCGAACGCAGCGCCGCGGTCGAAGCGCGCATGCGCAAGCTCGGCATCCGGCACTACCTGCCCGGCACGCAGGACAAGCTGGCCGCGCTGCAGTCGCTGGCCGCGCAATGGGGCTGCGAGGTCAGGGATTTCGCCTACGTCGGCGACGACCTGACCGACGTCGCGGCACTCGGGGCGGTGGGCCTGGCGTGTTGTCCGGTCGACGCGGTGCCGGCGATCCGCGCACGCGCGGACTATGTGGCCTCGGCCGGCGGTGGCGCCGGCGCCGTGCGCGAAGTGTGCGATCTGCTGCTGGCCGCGCGCGGCTGAACTTCCTTCAGCGCGCCAGCGGCCGGTTGTGCTGGTCCGCCAGCACCACCACCGGGCGGTAGCCGGCCAGCTCGGCCTCACTGTACTGCGCATAGGCGCAGATTATCAGCAGGTCGCCCACCATGGCCTTGCGCGCCGCGGCGCCATTCAGCGAGATCGTGCCCGAGCCGCGCGGTGCCTCGATCGCGTACGTGCAGAAGCGCTCGCCATTGGTGAGGTTGTACAGCTCGATGTACTGGTTCGGCAGGATGCCGGAGGCATCGAGCAGCGCGCGATCGATGCCGCACGAACCCTCGTAGTGCAGGTCGGCCTCGGTCACCCGGACGCGGTGCAACTTGGCCTGCAGCATGGTGCGCAACATCGTCGCTCCTCTGGACGCGGGCCGGCCGATGCCGGCGGGGCGGCATTATGGCGCCGCCGGCCCCTGCCGTGCGAGCCAGGCGCGCCAGCCGCCGCAGTCGCTGATGTCGCGGGCGCCGTCGATCGCCAGCGGCTCGCACAGGAAGCCGCAGACCTCCGCGCCGTCCTGCACGCGCACGCGGCCCAGGCCCAGCGGCGCGGGGATGCCGCGCATGAAGGAGGCAAAGTGCTCTTCCGGCATGCGCCAGATTTCGATCTCCAGCGCCGTTCCGTGCGACGCCGTGCGCACCATGCCGGGCCGCTGCGGCGGTCCGCCGGGCAATGCATACAGCCGGTACTCGGGAGCCGTGCGCGTGGCCGCCACCAGCCAGGCGCCGCGCCCGGTCAGCTGGTGGTTGAGCGGCAGGCCCGACAGGTGCGCGCCGCACACCGCGATGTCGATGGTGCCGGAGGGCGCGGGGATGGTCGCTGGCTGTTGCGGCCACGGCAGTCCGGTGGCGCCGAGCGTGCCGCCCGCCGCGGCGTGCAACCGCGCGCCCCAGGCGAGCAGATCCTCGTCGTGCCACGCCGGCGCCAGCAGCGTGACACCGAAAGGCAGGCCACCTGCCGTGAAACCGCCGGGCAGGGCAACCGCGGCCAGATCCAGCAGGTTCACGAAGTTCGTGTACGTGCCCAGCTGGCTGTTGCGGAGCATGGGTTCGGCCGCGTCCTCCTCGATGGTGAAGTGGGTCGGGGCCGTGGGCAGCAGCAAGGCGTCGGCCGCCGACCACAGTCCGCGCGCCGCCGCCGCCAGTTCCTGCAGGCGGTAGCGCGCCATGAAGGCATCGGTGGCGTGCGCGGTGGCACCGCCCTGGATGATCGCGCGCGTGGCCGGGTGCAGCGCTTCGGGCCGCGCCTGCAGCAGATCGCGCGCGACCAGGTAGCGCTCCGCCACCCATGGGCCGGCATACAGCAGCCGGGCCGCTTCCAGCAGCGGCGCGATGTCCGTCTCGACCATGTCGGCGCCGAGCTTCGCGCAGCGCCCGATGGTCGCCGCGAACAGCCGCGCATACTCCGCGTTGCCGAAGAACTCGCGCTGCGCCGGCGACGGCACGGCGATGCGCGGCGCCGGCCGCTGCGACCAGCCGCGTCCGGCCGCCGCCTGCGCCGGCCGCGACCAGGGATCGGCGGCGTCGAAGCCGCGCGCCACCTGCATCACGCAGGCGGCATCGGCTGCGGTCAGCGCGAAGATCGAGACCGCATCGAGCGTACGGCATGCGGGCACCATGCCGCGGGTCGCGATCAGGCCCAGCGTGGGCTTGTAGCCAACCAGGTTGTTGAAGGCCGCCGGCACGCGGCCCGATCCCGCGGTGTCGGTGCCGAGCGCGAAGCTCACCTGTCCCAGCGCCACCGCCACCGCCGAGCCACTGGACGAACCGCCGGCCAGGTAGCGCGCGTCGAAGCTGTTGCGCACGATGCCGTAGGGCGAGCGCGTGCCGACCAGTCCGGTGGCGAACTGGTCGAGATTGGTCTTGCCGATGGCAATGGCGCCGGCATCGAGGAGCCTCTGCACCACGGCCGCCGACTGCGCCGGCTGGTACGCGAAAGCCGGGCAGGCCGCCGTGGTCGGCAGGCCCGCCAGGTCGATGTTGTCCTTGATGGCGAAGGGCAGGCCGTACAGCGGCAGTGTCGCGGGATCCTGCCGCTGCAGCTCCGCGGCGCGCGCAAACAGCGCGGTTTCGTCCACGCGCGAGATCCACACCGGATTGGTCGCGGCGCGCGCGATGCGTTGCAGTACTTCTTCGATGGTCTGCTGTGGCGTCTGCCTTCCGGCAAGATAGGCGGCGCGCAGGCCGGCAATGTCCAGGCGCATCATGGGTTGGCATCCGCCGGGTTGATGGCGAGCAGCAGGTCGCCGGCGCGCACCGGCCGCCCGGGCTCGCAGTACAGCGCCGTGACCACGCCCGCGCTTTCCGCGCGCACGCTGACTTCCATCTTCATCGCCTCCATCACCAGCAGTTCCTCGCCGGCCGATACCCGCTGTCCGGCACTCACATGCAATTGCCACAGGCTGCCCGTCACCGGCGCATGCACGGGTTCACTGCCGCGCGGCAGTTCGGCCGCCGCGCCGGAAGGTGGCGCATCCGCTGCCGGCGCTTCGGAGAGGCCTGCCTCCTGCCAGCGCTGCCGCTCCGCGGCAAAAGCCTGTTGCTGGCGCTCGCGAAAGGCCTGGATCGAGTCCGCATGCGCGGCGAGGAACTGCCGGTACTCGGCCAGCCGCAGCGTGCTCTCCTCGACGCGCAGCCGGAAGCCGCCGTACGGAAACTCCTCGCGCAGCTGCAGCAGCTCCTCGCTGCCGACCGGGTAGAAACGCAGCTGGTCGAAGAAGCGCAGCAGCCAGGGCTTGCCGCGGAAATCCTCGGTCTGCCGCCAGCGGTTCCACATCTGCACGGTGCGGCCGACGAACTGGTAGCCGCCGGGGCCCTCCATGCCGTAGACGCACAGGTACGCGCCACCGATGCCGACCGCGTTTTCCGGCGTCCAGGTACGTGCCGGGTTGTACTTGGTGGTCACCAGCCGGTGGCGCGGATCCAGCGGGGTCGCCACCGGGGCGCCCAGGTACACATCGCCCAGGCCCATCACCAGGTAGCTGGCCTCGAACACGATGCGGCGCACGTCCTCCACGGAGTCGAGCCCGTTGATGCGGCGGATGAATTCGATGTTGTCCGGGCACCAGGGCGCGTCCGCGCGTACCGACTGCATGTAGCGCTGCGTGGCCAGTTGCGTGGCCGGGTCGTTCCAGCACAGCGGCAGGTGCACGACGCGGCTCGGAATCACCATCTGCTCCGCGTCCGGCAGCGTGCCCAGCGTCTCGCGCAGCCCCTGCAATGCATGGGCGCGCGGCAGGCGCCGCGGATCGAAATGCAGTTGCAGCGAGCGGATGCCGGGCGTCAGGTCGAGCATGCCGGGAATGGCGCGCGCGCGCAGCGTCTCGAGCAGCGCCTGCACCTGGAAGCGCAGTTCCAGATCCAGCACGGGCGGGCCGAATTCCACCAGCAGGTGGTCCTCGCCGCACTGGCGGATGCAGATGGCCGCGTGCCGCGCGCCGGCGGGCAGGGTCTCCAGCACCGCCGGGTTGGCGCTTCGCGCCTCTTCTGCGATGGCCACGAAGCGCACGCGGTCGCCGGGTCGCAGCTGCCCGGTCATCCACAGGTCCTCGAGGCAGATGGTGGCCGGGCAGACGAAGCCGCCGAGGCTCGGGCCATCCGGCCCGAGGATCACCGGCATGTCGCCGGTGAAATCGATGGCGCCCACCGCGTAGGCGCTGTCGTGGATGTTGGAAGGATGCAGGCCGGCTTCGCCGCCATCGGCGCGCGCCCAGCGCGGCTTCGGGCCGATCAGCCGCACGCCGGTGCGGCTGGAGTTGTAGTGCACCTCCCAGTCCGTGGCGAAGAAGGATTCGATATCTTCTGCAGTGAAGAAGTCCGGAGCTCCGTGCGGTCCATGTCGCACGCGGATGATCCATGGCGATCCGTAGACCGGCCGCTCGCGCTGCGGCAGCGCGCCGGCTCGCGCCGGCTCGCATCCGGCGCGCTTCATTCGCAGCACATCGCCGGCGCGCAGCGCGCGGCCGCCGTGACCGCCGAATCCGCCCAGCGTGAAGGTGGCGCGGCTGCCCAAGTACATGGGCAGGTCGAAGCCGCCCTGCACGGCCAGATAGCTGCGCTGGCCCGCGCCCTGGATGGCACCGAGTTTCAGCACGCTGCCCGCTGCCACGCGCACGGGTTCCCAGAACGCCACCGGCGCACCGTCGAGCGAAGCCGGCATCGCCGCACCGGTGAGCGCGACCAGCGCCCCGCAGGCGAAGCGCAGCGTCGCCCCGGTGGCGGTCATCTCCAGCGCGGCCTCGCCCGCGTCATTGCCGAGCATGCGGTTGGCGAGGCGAAAGGCCCGCTCATCCATCGGGCCCGAAGGCGGCACGCCCACGTCCCAGTAACCCAGGCGTCCGGGCCAGTCCTGCACGGTGGTCAGCGTGCCGGCATTCAGCACCTCGATGCCGGGTGTGCTGAAATCAAGGCCCGCCAGCAGCCGTGTGTGCGGACGGCCCGCGAGGAATTCCTCGTTGCCGAGGATGGACTGCAGGAAGGGCAGGTTGGTCTCGATGCCATGGATGCGCGTGCGCGCCAGCGCCGCGCGCAGCCGCGCGATGGCCTCCTCCCGGGTGGCGCCGTGCGCGATGATCTTGGCCAGCATGGGGTCGTACCAGTTGCCGACCTCGGTACCGGTTTCGATCCAGCCATCCACGCGCACGCCCTCCGGCAGCAGCACCTCCGTCAGCAGGCCGCTGGAAGGGCGGAAGGCGCGCGCCGCATCCTCCGCGTAAAGGCGTACCTGCACCGCGTGACCACGCGGACGGTAATGGCAGGTGGCCAGATCCGGAGGTTGCCCTGCGGCCACGCGCAGCATCCATTCCACCAGGTCCATGCCGCCGGTTTCCTCGGTGACGCCATGCTCCACCTGCAGTCGCGTGTTGACCTCGAGGAACCAGAATTCCCTGCTGACCGCGTCGTAGATGAATTCGACGGTGCCGGCCGAGCGGTACTGCACGGCACGGCCAAGCCGCAATGCCGCGGCATGCAGCCGCGCGCGCGTCGTGTCGGTGAGGCCCGGCGCCGGCGTTTCCTCGACCACTTTCTGGTTGCGCCGCTGCATGGAGCAGTCGCGCTCGCCGAGGGCCACCACGTTGCCGCGGCCGTCGCCGAACAACTGCACCTCGATGTGGCGCGCATTGGCGACGTACTTTTCCAGCAACAGCCCGCCGTCGCCGAAGTTGCCGCGGGCCAGGCGTTGCACCCCGCCAAAAGCCTGCGCGAGTTCCTCCGGCGAGCCACACAGCTGCATGCCGATGCCGCCGCCGCCGGCCGTGCTTTTCAGCATCACCGGGTAACCGGTGGTCCGCGCGGCAGCCAGCGCTGCATCGACATCGGCCAGCAGGCCACTGCCCGGCAGCAGCGGCAGCTCGTTCTCCGCGGCCAGCTGCCGCGCGCGATGCTTCAGGCCGAAGTCGCGCAGCTGCGCGGGAGTCGGCCCGACGAAGGCCACGCCCTGCGCCGCGCAGGCCGCGGCGAAATCCGCGTTCTCCGACAGGAATCCATATCCGGGATGGATGGCCGCGGCACCGCTGCGCCGGGCGATCTCCAGTATCCTGTCCTGCCGCAGGTAACTTTCCGCCGCTGGTGGCGGCCCGATGCACCAGGCCTCATCGGCCAGGCGCACGTGTGGGGCGTGCGCGTCGGCTTCGGAGTACACCGCCACCGAGCCGATGCCGAGTCGTTGCAGGGTGCGCAGGATGCGGCAGGCGATGGCGCCGCGGTTGGCGATCAGGACCTTGTCGAACATTGCGCAGTCACTTCATCTGCGCCAGGTCGTCCCGGCATGGGAAGGGGCGCGGCGGGTCGTCCCGCCGGCCTGCGGCCGGCATCAATCCGGCGCCCAGGCGAGCACGCGCACGGGCGTCGGATTGTAGGCATTGCAGGGATTGTTCAGCTGCGGGCAGTTGGAGATCAGCACCAGCACGTCCATCGCCGCCGCGAGCTCCACGTGGCGGCCGGCGCCGGAGATGCCGTCGGCGAAGGTGAGCCCGCCGGCCGGCGTCACCGGCACGTTCATGAAGAAGTTGATGTTGCCGGGCAGGTCGCGCTTGCTCATGCCGCGATCGTGCTGCGCCAGGGCCAGCAGGAAGCTGTCCCTGCAGCTGTGCATGTGGCGCTTCTCCAGCGCGTAGCGCACGGTATTGCTCTCGGCCGAGCAGGCGCCGCCCAGCGTGTCGTGGCGGCCGCAGGTATCGGCCTCGATGGTCAGCAGCGCGCGACCGCGGTTCGAGCGCAGCACCGAGCCGGTGGTCAGATAGATGTTGCCCTGTGCCTGGATGGTGTCCTGGGCGCTGTAGTGCTCATGCGTGTCGGCGGCATTGTAGAAAAGCGTATCCACCGCCTGGTTGCCTTCCAGGTCGACGATGCGCAGGCGATGGCCCGCGGGCACCAGGCCCATGAAGGGTTCACCGGCCGGCACCACGGTGTCGAATGGGGCGGAGGCGAAAGTGTTCATGCCGCGACGTGACGCTCCGTGTTGAGGTAGCCGCGCTCGTTCTCGGGGCAGCGGTGGCGGCAGGCGTCGCGCAGCGCAGGCTCGGCGCTGCGATATGCTTCCAGGCGCACGTCCGGTGGCGCATACCGTGGGCCGTCGGCCAGTGGATGCGGGCCGGCGTGCAGCAACACGATGCAGTCCATCTCGAAGCGCAGGTCGAGCCCGTCACCGGCGGCGCAATGGCCGCGGGCCAGCTGCATGCCGCCAGAATCGTCCACCACGACCTTGCTGAAGAAATTGATGTTCGCGACCAGGTCGCGCTCGCCCAGGCCGTACTTGCCCAGTTCCACCAGCATGGCTTCGCGGCCGCCGACGTGGCGCGCATTGCGCTGCTGCTGGTAGCTGGTGTGGCCGTACCGGGCGTCGATGGTGGCCTGATCGGTGAGGCCGCACAGCGGATCATGCCAGCCCGGCGTTTCCGCGGTGATCGCACACAGCACGCGGCCCATGTCCGAGTAGCACACGCAGCCGGCAGCCAGATGCGCCGTATGCTGTGCCTTGAGCGTATCGGCCATGTTGTAGCGCTCCAGCGGCTGCTCGCGGCTGTAGAACAGCGCCGCGACATTGGCGTCGGCAGCCAGCGCGGTCAGCCGCAGCGACTGCCCGCGCCGCAGTACTCCCGACCAGTGTGCGCCGCCCGGCAGCGTTTCCGCCCACAGTGGCGTGATGGTCGGCATGGCGGGACGGTTCAAGCAATTCTCCCCGTTCACGGTCTGGGTCGAAAAATGCAAGGGATATACCAACCAATCGCAGCGCCGCGGCAGGCGGGCGCACCGGCGCGGCATGGCCGGCACAGGTTGCTGCACAACACGAGGGCGCCGCGGTCCGTGCAATGCCGCGTGTTGGTGCAGTCGGTGGTGCAGCGGCGCCTCTGCGGCGCGCGCGCGGGTTGGCGGCGCAGGCACGGGCCTTGCAGCCGTTCCGGCCGTGAAGGCGGCGCTGGTCCGAGAGAGGCAGTCCTGGCAACGCGGCAGTGCCCGTTGGGGATACACGGCGGGACAAAAGCCCGGGAGGTGGGTGCCGTACAGCCAGTCACAGGAGATACCTATGTCGCGCATGTCCCGCAGGTCGTTGCCGGTGTTCTTCGCCCTGCTCGCCTCTTTGAGTCTCGGCTTGCCGGCGCACGGCGCCGAGCGCAATTCCTTCAAGGTCGCCTGGAGCATCTACGTGGGCTGGATGCCCTGGGACTACGCGCAGTCCAGCGGCATCCTGAAGAAATGGGCCGACAAATACGGCATCAAGATCGAGCTCACGCAGATCAACGACTACGTCGAATCCATCAACCAGTACACCGCGGGCAAGTACGACGCCTGCGCGATGACCAACATGGACATGCTGACGATTCCCGCCGCCGGCGGCGTGGATTCCACGGCGCTGATCCTGGGCGACTATTCCAACGGCAACGACGGGGTGGTGCTGAAGGGCAAGGGCAGGAAGCTGGCCGACATCAAGGGCCAGTCGGTGAACCTGGTGGAGCTGTCGGTTTCCGAGTACCTGCTGGCGCGCGGCCTGACCTCCATCGGCATGTCGGAAAAGGACATCAAGATCGTCAATACCTCCGACGCCGACATCGTGGCCGCCTACGCCACGCCGGCGGTCACCGCCACCGTGACCTGGAAGCCGCAGCTCTCCTCGGTGATGGGGAACCCGAACAGCACGCTGGTGTTCGATTCCAGCAAGATTCCCGGCGAGATCATGGACCTGATGGTGGTCAACACCAAGGTGCTGAAGGAGAACCCGAAGCTGGGCAAGGCGCTGGTGGGCGCCTGGTACGAAACGCTGAAGCTGATGCAGGCGAAGAACGCCGCGGCCACGGCCGCGCTGGCCGCCATGGCCAAGGCTTCCGGCACCGACCTCGGCACCTTCAACAGCCAGCTGGCCACCACCTACATGTACTGGACGCCGGCGCTGGCCACCGCGGCGGTCACGGCGCCGCAGCTGATGAGCAAGATGGACCTGGTGCGCAAGTTCTCGTTCGAGAAGGGCCTGCTGGGCGAGGGCGCCAAGACCGTGGACGCGGTGGGCATCGAGTTTCCGGGTGGCAAGCTGCTTGGCAGCCCGAAGAACGTGACCATGCGCTTTGATCCCGGCTACATGCAGATGGCCGCCGACGGCAAGCTGTGAACTGCCCGATCCGCGCGGCAGGGCTGCATTGCGGCGGCTGATCAACCAGCACCCGGGCCACGCCGCGCGCATTGCGCTGGGCGTGGCGCCCTTCGTCGCACTGCTGCTGGTCTACGTGATGGCCTCGCAGCTGCGGCTCGCCGCCAATGCCGACGACAAGCTGTTGCCGTCCTTCGGCACCATGGGCCAGAGCATGCACGAGTACGCCTTCACCCAGGATGCGCGCAGCGGCCAGTACCTGTTCTGGGCCGACACCTGGGCCAGCCTGAAACGCATCGGCACCGCGCTGGCGATCAGCGCGGTGCTCGGCCTGCTGCTGGCGCTGGCCATCGGCACGGTGCCGCGGGTGCGCGCGCTGCTGGCGCCGCTCCTCGGCACCATCGCGATGATCCCGCCGCTGGCCATCCTGCCCATCCTGTTCATCGTGCTGGGGCTGGAGGAGACCGCCAAGATCTCGCTGATCGTGATCGGCATCATGCCCTGCATCGCGCGTGACCTGGCGCTGCACGTGGCGGAGCTGCCCGAGGAGCAGCTGGTGAAGGCGCAGACGCTGGGCGCCTCCACCTGGCAGCTGGCGCTGCGCGTGGTGCTGCCGCAGACGCTGCCGCGGCTGATCGACGTGCTGCGGCTCAACATGGGTGCGGCGTGGCTGTTCCTGATCGCCGCCGAGGCCATCGCTTCCACCAGCGGGCTGGGCTACCGCATCTTCCTGGTGCGTCGCTATCTGGCAATGGATGTCATCCTGCCCTACGTGGCATGGATCACGGTGCTGGCCGTGGCCAGCGACTTCCTGCTGCGGCTGGCGCGCGCCCGCGCGTTCGCCTGGGCCAGGCCGGGGCGCTAGGAGAAATCGCGCGGTGGCGAGAGTCTCGGTCCGCAATGTGTGGAAGCAGTACGGGGACCACGTGGTGCTCGAGAACCTGAATCTCGAGGTTCCCGACAATGAATTCGTCACCATCATCGGCGCCTCCGGGTGCGGCAAGACCACCTTCCTGCGCATGCTGCTGGGCACCGAGCAGCCCACGCGCGGGCAGATACTCATCGATGGCGAGCCGATACGGCCGGAGCCGGATCCCTCCCGTGGCGTGGTGTTCCAGCGCTACTCGCTGTTCCCGCATCTCACGGTGCTGGGCAACCTGCTGCTGGGCCTGGAGCTGCAGCGCTCGCGGCTGCTGGGGCGGCTGTTCGGCACGGCGCGGCGCGAGGCGAAGCAGCGCGCCACGCGCATGCTGGAAGCGGTGGGGCTGGCCGCCGCGCGCGACCGCTATCCCGCGCAGCTTTCCGGCGGCATGCAGCAGCGGCTGTCGATCGCGCAGGCGGTGATCTGCGAGCCGAAGATCCTGCTGCTCGACGAGCCCTTCGGTGCGCTGGATCCGGGCATCACCGCCGACATGCACGAGCTGATCCTGCAGCTGTGGCGTGCCAACGGCATGACCATCTTCATGATCTCGCATGACATCCAGGAGAGCTTCCAGCTCGGCACGCGGCTGCTGACCTTCGACAAGGTGCGCCGCGATCCGCAGGCACCGGAGGCCTATGGCGCGCGCATCACCTACGACATTCCGCTCGAGCGGAACCGCTTTCAGCCCGCGCCCCTGGCCCCGGCCTGCTGATAGGCCTGCGCCAGCGCCTCGAGGAACAGGTGCGGCAGGCGGCCGTCGCGCGCCTGCAGCAGGCTGCCGTATACCTCGCGGTAGCGGTGCCAGCTGGTGGCCGCATCGGCCGCGGCGAGCCGGTCCGGCGCCAGATGCCCGAGGAACTGCTGCAGCGCGCTGCGCATCGCCGGATCGACGGCGGCGGCGTGCGTGCCCGCATGCGCGAACTGCTCGCGCAGGCGCATCACCGCGTCGAGACGGTGCTTCTCGTGGCCGAGCAGCAGTTCCGCCAGGTATTCGTCCATGTTTGCATCCAGCGGCGAGCCGCTCTCGGGTGGCTCGCGTTCGATGCCGTTGCGGTCCACGAAGACCTGCTGGGCACGCAGGATCTGCTTCAGGCCCAGCAGCGCTTCGCGCAGCAGCCGGCCGGCGAGGTGCATCGCCTGGGTTTCGTCCTGCACCGGCAGGTTCGCGGCATCGATGCCGGCGCCGCGACAGAATGCTTCCAGTGCCCGGCGCGGGTCGGGTGCCATGCCGCTGGCGTCGAACCGCGTCCGGCCGGTCGCCGTGGTCCGCTCCTGCTCCGCCGGCCGCGCCGGCGTGGCGCGCGCAGTGCCAGAGTCCGTTGTCCGCTCCGGCAGCAGTGCTTCGATGTTGAGCGCATCGCCGAGATCGCCGTCGCCGGCTACGCGCACGAGCCCCAGGTCCTTGAGAGCGGGGCCGGCATCGGCGGTGCGGATCAGCGCCGAGAAGTCGATGACATCGGCACCACCCCGGCGGCCCGCTGCGTCGCTGCGCGGCGTGATGTCGCCGGCGGAATTCGCCAGGCTCGGTCCTGCCGGAGTCGCTGCAGCGGGTGCTTCCTCGTCGATGTGCACCAGGATGCGATAGTCGCCCATGCGCAGCACGTCGCCGGAGTGCAGCAGCGCGCGGGTGCCGCGCCGGCCGAGCGGGGCGACGGATTCATTCACATAGGTACCGTTGCTGCTGGTGTCTTCGAGGAAGTACTCGCCGCCACGGAAGTGGATGCAGGCGTGGCGGCCGGACAGGAAACGCAATGCATCCGGCAGTGCCCAGTCGTTGTCCAGGGCACGGCCGATGCTGCAGCCCCCTTCGCCCACCACGAGGCGGGCCCGGCTGCCGAGCTCCTCGCGCTGGGCACTGATGATTTCAAGGCGCAGGGACATGGCGCCGGAACCTTCGCTGACCAAGCTGCACTATAATGACCCCGCACGGCCGCGCTGCGGCGGTGCCCCAAGAAACCATGGCATCACAGCATATTTTCCCGGTTCAGTGCGTGAACCAGGGCAAGAATTGCCCAGCGCGGTTCCCGGCGTGATCCTGCGGCTGACGGGCGGCCCCGCCCATGGCGATTTCCGGCTGGCGAGGCTCCTCGTGCAGCTGCGCGCGGCGGCGCCGGCGGTGCGCGGCCTCGCCAGCCGCTTCGTGCACCTGGCCGATTGCCGGCGCGAGCCGACCGCTGCCGAGCACGCACGATTGGCGGCGCTGCTGACCTATGGTCCGCGCTACAGCGCCGCTGCGCCGGCGGGCGGGCAGCTGCTGGTGGTGCCGCGGCCGGGCACCATTTCGCCCTGGTCCAGCAAGGCCACCGACATCGCGCTGGTATGCGGCCTTGACTGGCTGCGCCGCGTCGAGCGGGGCGTGAGCTTCCATCTGGATGCGGACCGCGCGCTGACGCGCGAGGAACTGGCGCGCGTCGCCGCGCTGCTGCACGACCGGATGACCGAAGCCGTGCTGGAGGAAGCGGACGTCGCGCGGCTGTTCGACGACGGTGAGCCACGGCCGCTCGCGCAGGTGCCGCGCTCGCTCGCCGCGCTGGCGCAAGCCAACACCGGACTCGGGCTCGCGCTGTCCGCCGACGAGATCCAGTACCTGCACGACAGCTTCGAGCGCCTGGGGCGAGACCCTACCGACGTGGAACTGATGATGTTCGCGCAGGCGAACTCCGAGCACTGCCGCCACAAGATCTTCAACGCCGCATTCACGGTCGACGGCGTGCCGCAGCCGCACTCGCTGTTCGCGATGATCCGCAATACCCATGCACACGCCGCGCGCGGCGTGCTGTCGGCCTACCAGGACAATGCCGCGGTGATCGAAGGCTGGACGGGTAAGCGCTGGTTCCCCGATCCCGCCACCGGCATCTACGGCGCGCACGCGGAACCCATCGACATCCTGATGAAGGTGGAGACGCACAATCACCCCACCGCGATCTCGCCGTTTCCGGGCGCGGCCACCGGTTCCGGCGGCGAGATCCGCGACGAGGGCGCCACCGGTCTGGGCGCCAAGCCCAAGGCCGGGCTGGTCGGTTATTCGGTGTCGAACCTGCACATTCCCGGCTTCGGGCAGCCCTGGGAGCAGGGCTTCGGCAAGCCCGACCGCATTGCCAGCGCCCTGGACATCATGCTCGAGGGGCCGCTGGGCGCGGCGGCCTTCAACAATGAATTCGGCCGTCCGTGCATTGCCGGCTATTTCCGCACCTTCGAACAGCCCGTGGATGCAACGCGCGCGCGCGGTTACCACAAGCCCATCATGATCGCCGGCGGCCTGGGCAACGTGCGTCGCACGCAGGCCCTGAAGGGCGAGGTGCCGGTGGGAGCGCACTTGGTGGTGCTGGGTGGTCCGGCGATGCTGATCGGGCTGGGGGGCGGCGCGGCCTCATCGATGGGCAGCGGCCAGTCGCAGGCGGACCTGGATTTTGCCTCCGTGCAGCGCGGCAATCCGGAGCTGCAGCGCCGCGCGCAGGAGGTGATCGACCGCTGCTGGGCGCTGGGAGCGGGCAATCCGATCCAGCTGATCCACGACGTCGGGGCAGGAGGATTGTCCAACGCGGTGCCTGAGGCGGTGGCGCACAGCCACCGCGGCGCACGCCTGGAGCTGCGTGCCGTGCCCAATGCGGAAGCGCGCATGTCGCCGCTGGAGATCTGGTGCAACGAGGCGCAGGAGCGCTACGTGCTGGTGATCTCGGAAACCGGCCTGCCGCGTTTCGAGCAGCTCGCGCGCCGCGAGCGCTGCCCGTTCGCCGTGATCGGGCGCCTCACCGAGGATGGCGTGCTGCAGGTGCATGATGAAACGTTCGGCAACCGGCCGGTGGACGTGCCCATCGACGTGCTGTTCGGCAAGCCGCCGCGCATGCAGCGCGAGGTTGCGCACGTGCCGGCGCCGCGGCGCGCCTTCGCGACCGCGGGACTGGATCTGGCGCAGGCGGCACTGCGCGTGCTGGCGCATCCGGCGGTGGCCGACAAGACCTTCCTGATCACCATCGGCGACCGCTCGGTGGGCGGACAGATCAGCCGCGACCAGATGGTCGGTCCGTGGCAGGTGCCGGTGGCCGACGTGGGCGTGACGCTCAGCGACTACTTCCAGCACACCGGCGAGGCCATGGCCATGGGTGAGCGCACGCCGCTGGCATTGCTGGGTGCGGCGGCCAGTGCGCGCATGGCGGTGGCCGAAGCGGTGACCAACATTCTCGCGGCCGACGTCGCGCAGCTCCCCGACATCCGCCTGTCGGCCAACTGGATGGCGGCCTGCGGCGAGCCCGGCGAGGACGCGGCGCTGTACGACGCGGTGCGGACGGTGGGCATGGAGCTGTGTCCCGCGCTGGGCATCGCCATCCCGGTGGGCAAGGATTCACTGTCGATGAAGACCGTATGGCCGGAGGGCGAGGTGCGCAAGTCGGTCGTGGCGCCGGTGTCGCTCATCGTCTCCGCGTTCGCGCCGGTGGCGGACGTGCGCCGCACGCTGACGCCGCAGCTGGCCCTCGACGCGGGCGAAACGCGGCTGCTGTGGATCGACCTGGGCGCGGGCCGTGCGCGCCTCGGTGCCTCCATCCTCGCGCAGGTGCACGGCGAGCTGGGCGATACCGCTCCCGACCTGGATTCGCCGGAGCTGCTGCAGGGTTTCGCCGCCGCGCTGCGCGCCGCGCGCGCGCGCGAACTGGTGCTGGCGTATCACGATGTCTCCGATGGCGGCGTCTTCGTGACGCTGGCCGAGATGGCCTTCGCCGGGCGCTGCGGCTTCGAGGCCGAAATGCCGCAGGCCGCGGCCGGCGCCGCGGCGCAGCTGTTCGCCGAGGAAGCAGGCGCGGTGCTGCAGGTGCGGGCCGCCGATGCGGCCGCCGTCCGCGACCTGTTTGCATCCGCCGGACTAGCGCATTGCGTGCACGACATAGGCAGGCCCACCGCGCAGATGCAGCTGCGCTGCGGCGCCGGCGGCAGGCACCTGGTGCTCGACTGGGTGGCCGCGCGGCGCGCCTGGAGCGAGACTTCGCACCGCATGCGCCTGCTGCGTGACGAACCGCAGTGCGCGCGCGAGGAATTCGCCGCGCAGCTGGATGCCGCCGATCCCGGCCTCGAGGTGCGGCTGGCCTTCGATCCGCAGCAGGATGTCGCCGCGCCGTGGATCCGGCGTGGCGCGCGTCCGGCAGTGGCGGTGCTGCGCGAGCAGGGCGTGAACAGCCAGCTGGAGATGGCGGCGGCGCTGCACCTGGCGGGCTTCGCCGCGCACGACGTGCACATGAGCGACCTGCTGGCCGGTACGCGCAGCCTGCGCGAATTCCGCGGCCTGGTCGCCTGCGGCGGCTTTTCCTACGGCGATGTGCTCGGCGCAGGCGAGGGCTGGGCCAAATCCATCCTGTTCCACGAGCGCGTGCGCGAGGAGTTCGCGCGCTACTTCGCGCGCGGCGACACTTTCGCGCTGGGTGTGTGCAATGGCTGCCAGATGATGGCGGCGCTGAAGCAGCTGGTGCCGGGCACCGAGCACTGGCCACGCTTCGTGCGCAATCGCGGCGAGCAGTTCGAGGCGCGCTTCAGCCTCGTCGAGATCCTGGATTCCCCCGCCGTGATGCTGGCCGGCATGGCCGGTTCGCGGCTGCCGGTCGCGGTGGCACATGGCGAGGGGCGCGCGGAGTTCGCCACGGCCGGACAGCAGGCCGGTCTGCTCGCCGCGGGCCAGGTGGCGTTTCGCTATGTGGATCACCGCGGCAGCGTCGCCGCGACCTATCCGGCCAACCCCAACGGTTCGCCGCTGGGCATCGCCGCGGTGGCCAGCCGCGACGGTCGGGTGCTGGTGACCATGCCGCATCCCGAACGTTCCTTCCGCAGCGCGCAGAATTCCTGGCATCCGCGGGGAGCGGGCGAATACAGCGGCTGGATGCGCATGTTCCGCAACGCCCGCGTTTGGGTAAACTGATGCGGCTTCACGACAACGGGGGATCACGGGGATGATTCGATTCAGGCAGGTGGCCGGCCCGGTCGCGGCAATCGCCCTGCTGCTGGCGGCCGGCGCGGCGGCGGCCGGTGGCGCGGAAGACGCGAAGCAGCCGCGCAAGCCCTTCAAGATCTACGGCAACACCTACTACGTGGGTTCGGCGGGTTATTCCGCGGTGCTGGTGACCTCCGATTACGGCTATGTGCTGATCGACACCGGTCCGAAGGAAATCGCCGCGCAGGTCGCCGCCAACATCCAGCAGCTGGGCCTGCAGCTCAACGAGCTGAAGGCCATCCTCGTATCTGATGCGCGGCCGGAGCACGCCGGCGGCATCCCCGAGCTGCAGAAGCTCTCGGGCGCGCAGGTGTACACGGCGCGTGCCGGCGAGCAGAAGCTGCACAGCGACAAGCCGTTCAAGGATGATCCGCGCGAGGGCGCGAAGATGGGTGCCTATCCGCTCATTCCGCAGGTGTGGGTGGTGCAGGACGACCAGCTGCTGGGCGTCGGCAACGTGCGCGCGCGCGCCATCGAGACTCCCGGCGGCGCCCCGGAAGGCATGAGCTGGAGCTGGGATGCGTGTGAAGGCAGCAAGTGCCTGCCCGCCATCTATGCCGCCGATCTCGAGGATGGCAAGGGCCACAAGGATTCCGGCGCACGCAAGTCCATCGAGGCAAGCCTGGCGAAACTGGAAGCTGCGCCCTGCGAACTGCTGCTGACGCCGCGCCCTGAGGATTCCGGCGGACTGGCGCGGCTCGAACAGGCGGGCGGCAAGGAGGATGCCCTCCGGAATCCGGGCGCCTGCAAGGCTTATGTACAGCAGGTCCGGCAGAAACTCGGGATGGGAGGCGGCTGAACGGCCGCTTCCGCCGCGGCCGTCAACGGCGCGGCGGCCCGTCGCGTTGCTGGTATTCGTACCAGTGATGTTCCGATCGAGGAGGCCATGATCTCCACCGATGCCGCGATTGCGGCCAATCGCTTCGGCTATGGCGCCCGCCCGGGCGACCTGGCGCGGCTGGGCGCGCACGCGCGCGACAGCCTGCTGCAACAGCTCGCCGGCGCACCCCCACTGCTAAGCAATCCCTCGCTGTCCGCATCGCGACAGCTGATCGCGCAGGCCGAAGAGCTGCGCGAACAGGCAGCCGGAGAAAAATCGCAGGACCCGCGCGCCGCGCCGCCGGCCGCGCCCGATGCAGCGCAGGCGACGAAGATCGGCAAGCTGCTGCGCGACATCTACCTGCCGGCCTATACCGCGGATGTCATGGCGCGCGGGCGCGCGGCCATCGGTGGTGAGCGGGATTTCCTCGAACGCCTGGTGCAGTTCTGGAGCAATCACTTCGCGGTGTCGGTGGACAAGCTCGTGGTGCTGGGCCTGCCCGGCACACTGGAACGCGAAGCGATACGCCCGCATGTGCTCGGCAACTTCACCGACATGCTGCTGGCCGTGGAACAGCATCCGGCGATGCTGCTGTACCTCGACAACCAGCAGTCCATCGGTCCGAACTCGCCGGCGGCGAAGCAGGCCGGCCGCCGCGGCCGCGAGCTGGGGCTGAACGAGAACCTCGGACGCGAGATCCTGGAACTGCACACGCTCGGTGTCGATGCGGGCTACAAGCAGCAGGACGTGCGCGCGCTGGCCACGATGATCACCGGCTGGTCCATCGGCGGCGGCAAGGGCGCGCAGCGCGGCGGTGAGCCCGGAGCGTTTTTCTTCCGGCCCGCGTTCCACGAACCGGGCAGCCGGCAGCTGCTCGGCCGGCGGTATGCCGAGGACGGCCTCGCGCAGGGCGTAGCCGCGCTGCGCGACCTGGCGGTCGATCCGCACACCGCGCGGCACGTGAGCACCAAGCTCGCGCGCCACTTCGTCGCCGACGATCCGCCCGCGCCGCTGGTGGAGCGCCTCACGCGCGCCTGGCTGGATTCGCGCGGCGATCTTCCCGCGGTATACCGCGCGCTGGTGGCTTCGCCGGAAGCCTGGAGCACGCCGCTGGCCAAATACAAGGCGCCCACCGACTACATCTATTCTGCGTATCGCGCGCTGTCGCTGCCCTTCGGCGCCAGGCCGGTGGATCTGAAACTGTTCGAGCTGCTGGGCCAGCGCAGTTTCCAGCCGGGCTCGCCGGCGGGCTGGCCGGACCGCAGCCCCGACTGGGACGGCTCCTCCGCATTGCTGAAGCGCCTGCAGTGGGCGCACGAGGTGGGGCTGCGTCTGGGCGCTTCGCGCGACGCCGGCAGGCTGGCCGATGCCGCGCTCGGGCCGATACTCACCGCGGATACGCGCACCGCCATCGCCCGCGCGCAGGATGGTGCGCAGGCGCTGACACTGTTGCTGGCCGCGCCGGAATTCATGCGGCGCTGAGGAGGCATCATGGACCACAGGCGTCGACTACTGCTCCGTTCCGCCGTGGCTGCCGGTATTGCCGCCGGCGGCGGCGTGTTTGCCTCCACCGTCAGTTTCGCCGGCAGCGATACCGGCCAGCGGCGCTTCGTGTTCGTGCTGCTGCGGGGCGCGCTCGACGGCCTGGCGGTGGCGCCACCGGTGGGCGATCCCGATTACGCGCGGCTGCGCGGCGAGCTGGATCTGTCGAAGGCCGAGCAGCTGCACCGCCTCGATGCGCTGTTCGCGCTGCATCCCGCGCTGGATTTCATGAGCGACCTGTGGCAACAGAAGCAGCTGACGCTGGTGCACGCAGTGGCCACGCCTTATCGCGAGCGCTCGCATTTCGACGGGCAGGACGTGCTGGAAAGCGGCGCCGTGGTGCCGCACGCCACGCAGTCCGGCTGGCTGAACCGCGCGCTGGCCGGTCTGCCGGTACGCGGCCGCAATGCCGGCATCGCCCTGGGCGCCAATGTGCCGCTGGCCATGCGCGGCGCCACCGAGGTGGCGTCCTGGTCGCCGGATATCATGCCCGGGCTGCACGATGACACCCTGCAGCGCATTGCACAGATGTACGGCGCAGACCATCTGCTGTCGCAGCGCCTGTCCGAGGCACTGGGCGCGGATGCGATCGCCGGCACGGATGGCGCGGGCATGGGCGGCATGGGCCGTGGCGGCGGCGCCGCGCAGATCGAACAGGTCACACGCGCCGCGGCGAATTTCCTGGTGCAGCCGGAAGGCCCGAGCGTGGCGATGTTCGACACCACCGGCTGGGATACGCACGCGAACGAAGGTGCCGACAAGGGCCTGCTGGCCGCGCGGCTGGCCGCGCTGGATGCGGGCCTGAAGTCGCTGCGCGAGGGGCTCGGTGCCACCTGGGACCGCACCGTGGTGCTCATCGCCACCGAATTCGGCCGCACCGCCGCGGTCAATGGCACGCGCGGCACCGATCATGGCACCGGCGCCGCGGCGTTCCTGCTGGGCGGCGCGGTGCGCGGCGGCCGCGTGGTGGGGCAGTGGCCCGGCCTGAAGAATTCACAGCTCTACCAGGGCCGCGACCTGATGCCGACCACGGACCTGCGCAGCGTGATGAAGTCGGTGCTGCGCGACCACCTGCAGGTGCCGGAGAAACTGCTGGACAGCGAAGTATTTCCGGACAGCGCCGCCGCGCGCTGCCTGCCGGACCTGCTGCGCGCCTGAACGATCCTGGCGCGCGCGCTGCTAGCCCGGATTTCTCACAGATGAAGGGCGCATCGGCCCGGTGATTGAGTGAAAATGGCTTTACCACAAGACGTTTTCACCACAAATCACCGGGAGGACCGATGCGCACACAGTGTAACGCCGAGCAGCTGGAGTTTTCG
>DATJXQ010000072.1:0-2317 GCA_035500015.1 Steroidobacteraceae bacterium | reverse complement strand
GCAGGCGATCGAAGTGCTCAAGAGCTACGAGTTCGAACGCCGGTTTGGCACCACGCTGGTCCGCCGCGAAGCGGTCGGCGTGTGCGCGCTGATCACGCCGTGGAACTGGCCGCTGTACCAGATCGGCGCCAAGGCCGCCGCGGCGCTGGCCGCGGGTTGCACCATGGTGCTGAAGCCCAGCGAGATCGCGCCGCTGAATGCCCTGCTCTTCGCCGAGGTGCTGGATGCCGCCGGCGTGCCGCCGGGCGTGTTCAATCTGGTGAATGGCGATGGCCCGACAGTGGGCGTGGCGCTGTGCACGCATCGCGACGTCGACATGGTGTCGTTCACGGGCTCGACGCGCGCCGGCATCGAGGTGGCGCGCAATGCCGCGCCAACGGTGAAGCGCGTGGCGCAGGAGCTGGGCGGCAAGTCGGCGAACATCCTGCTGGATGATGCGGACCTGGCGACCTTCGTGCCACAGGGCGTGCAGGCCTGCTTCATGAATTCCGGCCAGGCCTGCGCCGCGCCGACGCGCATGCTGGTGCCGCAACACCTTCATGATGAAGTGGTACGGCTCGCGAAGGCCTCCGCCGAAGGCACGGTGGTTGGCGATCCGCTGCAGGATGGCGTCAAGGTGGGTCCGCTGGTGAGCAAGGCCCAGTTCGAGCGCGTGCAGGGCTACATCCGCAAGGGCATCGAGGAAGGCGCAACCCTGGTGGCCGGCGGACCCGGCAAGCCCGGGGGCCTTGCAGCCGGCCATTTCGCGCGACCCACCATCTTCGCCAATGTCCGCAGCGACATGACGATCGCGCAGGAGGAGATCTTCGGCCCGGTGCTCGTCATCATCCCGTACAGGGACGAACAGGACGCGATCCGCATCGCCAACGACTCACAGTATGGCCTGTCCGGCTTCGTGGTCTCCAGGGACATCGAGCGCGCCCGCGGCGTGGCGAAACGCCTTCGCACCGGCCAGGTCCGGCTCAATGGCGCCAGGCACGACTTCTCCGCGCCATTCGGCGGCTACAAGTACTCGGGCAATGGCCGCGAGTTCGGCGTGTTCGGCATGGAGGAATTCCTCGAAGCCAAGTCGATCTGCGGCTACTTCACGGGCTGAAGGTCCCCTGCCAGCCAGGAGCGTACTTCGGGCCAGGACCTGCGGCCGTTCTCCGCCATCTCGCCGCGCAGTGCCGCCGGCACCCAGTCCAGCAGTGCCGACCGGAAGGAAGGCCGCTCGCTGATGCGCCGGAACCAGTCATCCACCCGCGGATGGCGCCCGGACTGCCACATCCCGTGCATGGAAAGCTGCGCAAGGCGGTTCACGTAGGGCGCGAGCGCGATATCGGCCATCGTGAGCCGGTCGCCCACCAGCCACTCGCGGTCGCGCAGCGCTGCATTCATCTGGCGCAGGTATCCATCGTAGAGGCGTACCTGGTCGCCTACCCCCGGCGCGGCCAGCCCTTCGTGGATCCAGCGCCACTTGCGTTCGCGCGCGGCCTGGCCCTCGCCCGCGGCCTGCTTGAGGAAATCCTCGAAGCTGCCGGCGCCATTGCGCAGGATCGTGTGCCGGTGCGAAACCACGTACGTAAGCGTGGAGCACGCCGGATGCAATTCCTCGTCGACGGCCTTGGTCCAGACACGTACCTGTGCGCGCTCCCGGGGCGTGGCGGGATAGACCGGATGATCGGGAAAGACTTCCTCGAGGTACTCGCAGATGACCGTGGATTCGCGCACCACGTGGCCGTCGTGGACCAGCACGGGCACGACACCCTTGGGGTTGATCCGCAGGAATTCCGGCCTGAACTGCTCGCCGGCCAGCAGGTCCACGTAGTGCCCCGTCCAGGCCAGCTGCTTTTCGGCCAGTGCGAGGCGGACCTTGGCGGCGCAGGCCGATGAGCCGTGGTGGTAGAGCTCGAGCATGCGCGCAGCATAACGGCGCCGGGTATTCCGTCAATTCGAACCCGGGTCCCGGGGCTTGATCATCAGCACGCTGGCCTTGAACTTTTCGATGCAGCCGTCCGCCCTTTCGGCGACCGCCGCCTTCAGCTTTTCGGCATCATTGGCCATGAGTTCCTCGCGGCTCCAGGCGCCCTTGCTGATCTGCTGGCAAAAGGAACTCGCCAGCGTCTTGCCCGTCTGCACGTCGATCAGCCGCGCGGTCACCAGCATGCCCACACCAAAGCTGCTGCGGAACAGGTTCTGCGTCACGCCGGCGTTGGCTTCGACGTCGAGCACCACGTCGACGTTGGCCACCTCCCGCGCGGATCGCGCCAGGTCCTTCGGCGCATCCAGGTGCCGCGCCGGCACCCTGGGCGCATCGATCATTCCGTAATGCTCA
>DATJXQ010000071.1:0-2857 GCA_035500015.1 Steroidobacteraceae bacterium | reverse complement strand
TAGGGCTTCGCCGCCAGCGCCTGCAAAGTTTCGATCCCGTTCGCCACCGCATCCGCCGTGTAGCCGAGCCGCTTGAGCAGCATGAGCGCGACCTTCTGGTTCACGGCATTGTCGTCCGCCAGCAGCAGGCGCAGCGGCAGGCGGGCCAGTCCCGTCATGCGGGTTGCTCCGGCAACCCGTACAAGGCAAGGCGCGCCAGGCACTGTTCGCGATGCTCGTTGCCGGCGCCTTCCAGCTGCTCGCTGCCCGGCAGGCGCAGCACCCAGCTTTCACCACGCGCGGCACTGTCCTCGATCCAGCGCGCCAGCTGCGACAGCCGCGCTTCCACGTCCAGGCCCGGGAGCGCGGCGAAATCAAGTTCGCGCCGCCGTGCAGTCGCGCTGCGGTATTCGCGCACCAGCAGCGGTGCGCCGCGTGCATAGGCCTTCCAGGCGATCTGCCGCGGGGAATCACCTTCACGGAAATCGCGCAGCCAGGCGAGCTCGTCCTGGCCATGTTCGGCCTGCGCGCTGCCGGTTTCCTGGCCCGGCGCCTCGGGCAGGGGCAGCGTGCCCAGCGGTCGCGGATAGACCAGCACGCTGGCGTCCAGATCCACCCAGCTCCAGGTGCGGAACAGGCCGAACGGCGCCGTCGAGGTGATGCGCAGGATGGGCAGGCGCGCCCGGCCACGGCGCGACATCTGCTGCCGCAACTGCAGGTTCCCGGTGGCCGCAAGCCCCGGATTGTCCGCCTGCGGTGGCGGTGCGCCGTCGAAATCGATACGCAGGTCGCCGAGTGCGGTGCGCGCGGCCAGTTCGAGGTTCCAGGTTGCCAGCTCGCCGGCAAAGGCCGGCGTGCCACCGATCGAGCACAGTACCGTGCCGGCGAGGCTGCGCTGTGTCTGTACCATGGCGACGCAGGCGAAGCCGGCCAGCCAGAAGGCAAACAGCAGCGCGAGGCCGTTGCCGTAGTTCATGCCGGCGATGAACACCACGCCCACCAGCAGCCCGAAGGTCCAGCCCGCCGGCGTCGGCAGGATGTATACGCGGCGCGGGGTCAGCCGCAGCGGCAGCGCGTCGTGTCCCTGGCGGCGCAGTGCCCAGCCGCGCAGCCGGGTCTCCAGTTGCCCGCGGGACCGGAAGATGCGCATGGGCCCTTGCGTCCGCCTGGCGTCGCTAGCGCGGCACCGGTACCGCTTCCAGCATCACGCGCAGCAGTTCGGCGCGTGGCAGTGGCTGCACCGTGCCGCCGCGCGGCTCCAGCCGGTGGCCGGCGACCGCGGGCCATACGGCCTGCACGTCGTCGGGCAGCACGGCCGTACGTCCTTCGAGCACCGCCCAGGCGCGCGCCGCGCGCACCAGCCCCTGCGCGGCGCGCGGCGAAAGGCCGAGACGCAGGTCCGCGCGCGCGCGCGTCGCGGCGACCAGCTTCTGCACATAGTCGAGCAGCGGTTCGGCCACATGCACCGCGGCCACCTGCTGCTGCAGGGCGAGCAATGCGGCGGCGTCCATCGCCGGCGCCGTGTGCGCCAGCAGTTCGCGGCGATCACCCTGCGCCAGCAGCGCGCGCTCGTGGCGCGGATCCGGATAGCCGAGTTCGATGCGCATCAGGAAGCGGTCGAGCTGCGATTCAGGCAGCTGGTAGGTACCGAGCTGCTCCTGCGGATTCTGCGTGGCGACGACGAAGAAAGGTTCGGGCAGCGGATGCGTGGCGCCATCGATGCTGACCTGCCGTTCCTCCATCGCTTCCAGCAGCGCGCTCTGCGTGCGCGGGCTGGCGCGGTTCACCTCGTCAGCCAGCAGCAGCTGCGTGAACACAGGGCCCGGGCGGAAATCGAACTGCTGCGTGTTGCGGTCGAATACCGACACACCGAGGATGTCCGCCGGCAGCAGGTCGCTGGTGAACTGCACCCGCTGCCAGGCGAGGCCGAGCACCCGTGCCAGCGCATGCGCCAGCGTGGTCTTGCCCACGCCGGGCACGTCTTCGATCAGCAGGTGGCCGCGGGCCAGCAGGCAGGCAGCTGCGAGCCGCAGCGCACGCGGCTTGCCGAGGATGATGCCGTCCAGGGTCTTCAGGACCACGGGCAGTGCTGACATGAGTGGAGTTTCCGGCTGCATCGGGTACGTTGCCTGACCGTGCACGATTCCCGGGTGCTGCGCGAGGTTCTGGTTCACCTATTTGCCATTGTCCGTTGCGAGGTATCCGATCAGCCGCTTGACGCTGCTGGTGCAGCGCCGTCTACTGCCCTGGGCCTTTTCCATTCAGGTGACCGCCATGTCCAGCATCATCAGGACGATGGCCGCCGTGGCGGCTGCCATCGTAACCACGGCGCCCGCCGTTGCCCAGCTGCCGGTGGATGATGCGCGGGTGCGCCAGCTCGAAAGCGAAGTGCTGCACATGCAGAGCGAACTGGACGCCCAGTCCCGGCGCATCGAGACGCTGGAACAGGCCGCGCGCATTGCCCCGCCGGCGGTGCTGCTGGCGCCGGGCCCAAGGCAGGACAGCTCGCCCGCGTGGCTGGTGCCTTCCAGCTGGGATCGCCTCAAGCCCGGCATGACGGCGCTGGAAGTGATCTCGATCCTGGGCCGGCCGACCTCGACGCGGCATTCGGATGACGGCAAGCTGACCTTGATGTTCTACGCGATGGAACTGGGGCCGAGCGCCTTCCTTTCCGGAACCATCCGCGTGAATGATTCCGGAGCCGTGGTCGAGATCAACCGGCCGGTGCTGAAGTAAGTCCGCCGCGCCGCCGAAGGATGGAGTTCTCGCTCCCTCCGGCCGGCGCTGGCAGAATCAGGCAATGCCTGGTCCACTCTCGTGGAAACGGATCACAGCCGCGGGGATTGTTGCCGCGCTGGCAGCGATTGTATGGCTGGCG
>DATJXQ010000070.1:0-15782 GCA_035500015.1 Steroidobacteraceae bacterium | reverse complement strand
GAGGTTCGGCCGCACCGGCACCGCGACGTCGTCCAGCAGCATCGTCTGCTCGCCGATGCGCGGCGCCACCACCGGCGTGGCGGGTGCGAGCAATACGTCCACGCGCTCGAACAGGCGGCTCGCGGCCTGCGCGAACCAGCGCCGCAGCCGCTGCGCCCGCGCCACCACCGTGGCCGGCAGCAGCGTGCCGGCGAACAGGCGGTCGCGCACGGCCGGGTCGAAATCCGGTGCGCGCTCGCGCAGCCGTTCGCGATGCAGTTCGGCGCCGCTGCTGCAGGTGATGCAGAATGCGGCGGCGCGCGCGCGCCGCGCCTCGGGCAGCGTCACGCGCGTGGCGCCGTGGAAGACATCGGCCACGTGCGTCACGGCCTCGAGCGCGGCGGCGCTGGCGCCTTCGACGAACCAGCCGTCGAGCACGCCGGCGCGCAGTCCGCCGATCCCCTCCTGCAGCGTGGCTGTGGCGGGCTCGAAGGGACGCATCGCGCAGGCCGGATCGCCGGCGTCATGCCCCTGCAGCAGGTCGTAGCAGAGCGCGAGGTCGGCCGTGCAGCGCGCCAGCGGGCCGACGTGGTCCAGCTCGTGCACGAACGGGAAGGTGCCGGTGCGCGGCAGCCGCCCGAAGGTGGGCTTGAGCCCGAACACGCCGCACAGCGAGGCGGGCACGCGGATCGAGCCGTTGGTATCCGAGGCCAGCGCCAGCGGCGTCAGCCCGGCCGCCACCGCGGCCGCGCTGCCGCCGGAGGAGCCGCCGGCGATGCGCGCCGGATCGTGCGGATTGCGCGTGGTGCCGTAGTGCGCGTTCTCCGTGGTGAAGCCATAGGCGAACTCGTCCATGTTCTGGCAGCCCACCAGCACGGCGCCCGCCTGGCGCAGGCGGCGCACCAGCGGCGCGTCCTGCCGCGCCCGCATGCCGGCGGCCAGTATCTTCGAGCCCGCCAGCGTCACCACGCCGGCCACGTCGAACAGGTCCTTCACGCCGAAGGGCACGCCGGCCAGCGGTCCGGGATCCATGCCGCCGGCGAGCAGGCGATCCAGCCGCGCGGCGTCCTCGTGCGCGTGCGCGGTCAGCACGGCAGTGAAGCAGTTGAGCTCGCGGCCGCGCCCGTCGATGCGCGACAGCGCGTCGCTGACCACTTCCTCGGCGGTGACTTCGCGCGCGCGCACGCGCGCGGCGATGCGGTGCGCGAAGTCCGCGGACGGATTCAAGGCACGAATACCGGCGCCGGCTCCAGCTCGTCGGGCAGCGGGAATTGTTCCACCAGCGCGGCCTGCGCGCGCAGCGCCGCCAGCTGCGCGGCCACGCCGGCGCGGTAGCCTTCCGGCAGGGCCGCCAGTTCCGCCGCGGCCGGATCCGGTGGCGCGGCCGGCGGTGGCGGCGCCGGGTCCATCAGTGGCCGGCCTCGCCGACCACGGGCGGCGCGGCGCTCTGCGCGCGGCGCGCCATCGCCAGCAGCAGCAGTGCGATGACCACGTAGCTCACGGCCACACCCGGCGTCATGCCGAAGCCGATGGCCTCGCTGTGCATCAGCCCGAAGAAGGTCAGCACCGCGCCGGCGAAGGCGAAATACGCGGCCTTCACGAACTTGCGGTCGATGATGAACACGGTGATCGCGCCGATGACGATGCCCACCAGCGTGGCGCCGCCGCCCAGGATGCTCATGCCGTGGTACAGCACATTGTTCGAGGCCAGCGCATCCAGCCCCACCTTGCCGGCATCGGTGCCCGCCGCGCCCAGCGCGTTGTCGATCTGGTTCTTGCCCCAGGCGGCGATCTGCGGCACCAGCGCCAGCACGATGGCCGGCGCGTGCCGGTGCGGGGATTCCTGGAAGGCCTGCGAGCCGATCAGCATGCCGATGTACAGCAGGATGGGCAGGATGGCGATCACCGGCACCAGCGCGGTGACCGTGGCGAGGATGCCCAGCCAGCACAGCAGCAGCACCATCACGCCGGTGGCGGCCGAGTAGCCGAGCCGGCCGCCCATGGCCTTCCAGCCCGGATGACCGATGTAGATGGCATTGATGAAGGGGTTGCCCAGCAGGCAGCCGACCAGGCTGATCACGCCGTCGGCGGTGAGCACGCGCGTGGTGGGGAAGGCATCACCCGCGGCCGAGGCGCTTTCCACGTTATCCATCGCCTCGACCAGGTCGTAGATGCCGAAGGGAATGGCCGTGACCAGGATGGTGCCGATGTACTTGAAGCCGCCGAACACATGCGCAACCTCCGGCACCGGCGCGGCGAAGCCGAGGTTGCCGAAGGATTCCTTCAGCGACGCCAGGCTCAGCCCGCCGTAGTGCACGCCGAACGCCGTGGAGCCCCAGGCGATCAGCGTGCCCACCACCAGCGCCACCAGGCCTGCCGGCACGCCCTTGAGGTACTGCACGCCGCCGAACCAGCTGATCAGGATCACCGCGAAGCACACCATGCCGATCACCGGCGTCATCATGGTCTGCATGGCCGGCGACAGCGAGATGAAGGTGATGGAGATGCCGGCCAGCGAGCCCAGCAGGGCGGCGCGCGGGGTGATCTTCCTGATCCACGGCGCGATGAAGCCGCCGATCATCAGCACGAAGCTCTGCACGAACACCCAGGTGAGGCCCGCCTGCCACGCCTCCACCGGATTGCCGGATTTCAGCAGGATGGGCAGCATCACCACGAAGGTGACCACGAACATGTGCGGCACGCTGATGCCCGAGGGCAGCGCGCAGACATCGCTGCGGCCGGTCTTCTTCGCCAGCCGGTACGCCAGCCACGCGTAGTACAGCGTGGACAGGAACAGCATCGCGCCGGTGGCGGGCAGTATCCGGCCGAACACCAGTGCGTCGGGCAGCTTGAGCACGCCGCGCAGCAGCCCGGTGACCACCAGCAGGTTCACCAGGATGTTGGTGCCGAAGCCGAAGAAGGCATTGAGGTCGCCGGGTACCCAGAGGCGTGGGCGGGTGGTGGTGGTCATGTCCATGCGTGTTACCTGTTGCTGTCGTATGGGGCGTTCACGTCGATGCGCCGAGCGCGGCCACGACCGGCGCGCTGCCCGCGACCCAGCCGAAGATGCCGCCCTGGGCCACCACCATCGCCAGCGCGGCGCGGTGGAATTCGGGGAAGTAGGAGGCGCAGCAGTCCTCGACCACCAGGCACTCGTAGCCGCGGTCGTTGGCCTCGCGCACCGTGGTGTTCACGCATACCTCGGTGGTCACGCCGCACACCAGCAGCTGCGTGATGCCGCGGTTGCGCAGCAGCAGGTCCAGGTCGGTGGCCCAGAAGGCGCCCTTGCCGGGCTTGTCCAGCACTGCCTCGCCATCGATGGGGTAGAGCTCCGGCACGATGTCGTGGCCGGGTTCGCCGCGCACCAGGATGCGGCCCATCGGGCCGCAGTCGCCGATGCGCGTGGCGGATTTGCCGCGCGCCTTCTTGGCCGGCGGCAGGTCGGTGAGGTCGGGACGGTGGCCTTCGCGCGTGTGGATCACCAGCATGCCCGCGGCGCGCGCGGCCGCGAGCAGCCGCGCCGTGGGCGCGATGGCGGCGCGCAGCTGCGACACGTCATTGCCCAGCATGGCGCCGAAGCCGCCGGGCTCGACGAAATCCCGCTGCATGTCGATGATCACCAGCGCGCATTGCGCCGGCCGCAACTCGTATTCGTAAGGTTGCGCCGCTATGGCCTTCATTTGCTTCCTTCTGCGGCTTGAAAGGGAGCGAAGCAACTTGTATGCCACGCCTTGCGGCGCCGGCAGGTGCATGTGGCGCGCCTGCAGCGCGGCGGGCTGTCGTCCTGCCGCGTCAGGCTGGTGCGGCAACGTGCGTCGCTGCTGCTTTCCGGAGCGTTGCGCCCTGGAGTGCTAGCATGCGCGGAACTTCCGATGTGAGGACCAACCAACCGGAGGATGAGCCCATGAAGATCCGCCACATTGCCGTTGCGCTGCTCGCCGCCCCGCTTGCCGGTTGCGGCCTGGCTGATACGGCCGCCAGTGGCGCCGCCGCCGCCACCGCTGCCGCCGATGAGGCACAGCAGGCCCGGCAGATGGAACAGAAGGCCCAGGCCGACATCCAGGCCGCCCAGCAGCAGGCCGCCGCCGCACGCGCCGCCGCCGAGAAGGCGGCGGACACCGGCGCCGAATGACGCAGGCGGGCACGCCGGATTTCACCGGTACCGGCGCGGCACTGGCCGCGCTGGTGGTGTTCGGCATCGCCTATGCGCTGGTGATCGCCGAGGAATTCATCCAGCTGCGCAAGTCCAAGCCGGTGGTCGTGGCGGCCGGCCTCATCTGGGTACTGGTGGCAGTGGCCGCGCGCGCGCGCGGCGGCCTCGACGTGGCGGCAGCGCTGGAGGACAACCTCGGCGAGTACGCCGGGCTGCTGCTGTTCCTGCTCGCCGCGATGACCTACGTGAACGTGCTCGACGAGCGCAATGTGTTCGCGATGCTGCGCTCGCGCATGGTGGCCGCCGGCTACTCGCTGCGCATGGTCTTCTGGCTCACGGGCCTGCTGGCTTTCTGCCTCTCACCGGTGCTGGACAACCTCACCACGGCGCTGGTGCTGGGCGCGGTGGTGCTGGCGGTGGGGCGCGGCGAACCGCGCTTCCTGGTGCCGGCTTGCGTCAACCTGGTGGTCGCGGCCAACGCCGGCGGAGCCTTCAGCCCGTTCGGCGACATCACCACGCTGATGGTGTGGCAGGAAGGCCTGGTGAAGTTCCACCAGTTCTTTGTGCTGTTCCTGCCGGCGCTGGCGAACTGGCTGGTGCCGGCGCTGTGCCTGCAGTTCGCCGTGCCGCGGGCGCAGCCGCAGCCCGAGCGCGGGCAGGCGCGCATGAAACAGGGCGGGGGCATCGTCATCGCGCTGTTCGCGCTGACCATCGCCGGCACCGTGGTGCTGCACCAGGGGCTGCACCTGCCGGCCTTCCTCGGCATGATGAGCGGCCTCGGCCTGCTGATGCTGTACGGCTACCTGATCCAGCGCCGCGAACGGTCTTTCGACCTGTTCGCGCACGTGCGGCGCGTGGAGTGGGACACGCTGCTGTTCTTCTATGGCGTGATGCTGTGCCTCGGCGGGCTCGCGGCGCTGGGCTATCTCGCGCTGCTGTCGCAGCACTCCTATGCGGCCTTCGGTCCGTCGGCCACCAACATCGGCGTGGGCGTGGCCTCGGCCATCATCGACAACATCCCCATCATGTTCGCGGTGCTGACCATGCATCCGCAGATGAGCCACGGCCAGTGGCTGCTGGTCACGCTCACCGCCGGCGTCGGCGGCTCGCTGCTTTCGGTCGGCTCGGCGGCCGGTGTGGCGCTGATGGGGGAGGCGCGCGGTGTCTACACCTTCATGGCGCACCTGAAATGGATCTGGGCCGTGGCGCTGGGCTATGTCGCCTCGGTGTGGCTGCACATGCTGGTCAACGGCGCGCTGTTCTAGCCGGCCGGCGCGCCAGCACCCCATCGCCGCGGATTTCCGCTTCGAACCCCGCCTTCGCCAGCCGCTTCTGCACCTCCCTTGGCAGGTTGCGCCCGCGGCTCACCTTGTTTGGCGTTCCCGTGTAGTGGAACAGTAGCCCCTGCGGCGCCAGCACGCGCGCCAGCTCCTCGTAGAACGCCAGCGAGTACAGCTCCCCGGCGATGCCGAAGCGCGGCGGATCGTGCAGCACGGCGCCGAAGCCGTGCGCCGGAAGTTTGCCGATTTCCTGCGCCACGTCCGCGTGGTTCAGGGCCAGCCGCGAGTCGCGCCGTGGCGACCAGGGATTCACCGCGCGCAGCCACAGCACGGCGGCGCTCTTCTCGAAGGACAGCACTTCGCTCGCCTGTTCCACCAGGCACCAGTGCGCGAAATAGCCCAGGCCGCCGCAGCAATCCAGCACGCGCCGCCCGCGCGGCTCGACCAGCGCCACCTTCTCGCGCGCATCCTCGAACGGCGATCGCTGCGCGGTGGGCAGCATCTTGATGCCGTCGATCTCGAAGGTCGGCGGCCCCCAGTCCGTGGGCACCAGCTTGTACAGGCCGGCATCGAAGCGCGCGAGGGGTTCGAACTGCCGTCCGTTCCAGCCATAGACCGTGCGTTCCTTCAGTTCCACCGGATAGGGGTAGCGCGTCTTCTGCCACGACCAGGCCTCGCGTCCCGGCTCCACGGTGGCGACGCTGCGGCCCAGATCCAGCGACAATGCCAGCCGCGGTTCGCCCCGTTCCCGGGCAGCTGCCAGTTTGTGGAGCAGCGGCAGGGTGAGCAGCGGCAGTGTTGGGGCGGCCTCAGCCATGCCCGCACCATATTGCGGCAGGGTGAAGACGGCAAGGCACGGTTCTTGCTCCTTCTGACAACTGCCATGAGATTCGGAACCGAAGACTACCAGCCGCACGATGTCTTCGATGAGCTGGTGGATGCCGACGGCAGCCCGCGGCCGCCCGCGCGCGCGCTGTGCGAATACCTCGCCACGCTGGATGCCGGCGAGATGCGCCAGCGCCGGCAGGCCATCGAGGCGGCCATCGTCACCATGGGCATTTCGTTCACCACCTACAATGACGGGCAGAATATCGATCGCGCGTGGCCTTTCGATCCCATACCGCGAGTGATGGCCGAGAGCGAATGGCGCCGCATCGATGCCGGCCTGCGGCAACGCCTGACCGCACTGAACCTGTTCATCGACGACCTGTACAACGCGCAGAAGATCGTCAAGGACGGCGTATTTCCCGCCGAGCTGCTGGCCGGCTCGCGCAATTTCCGGAAAGCATGCCGGGGCATCTCGCCCCGTTTTGGGGTGTGGGCCAACATCTGCGGCACCGATCTGGTGCGCGACCGCGACGGCACCGTGTACGTGCTGGAGGACAACCTGCGCGTGCCCTCGGGTGTGTCGTACATGCTCGAGAACCGCATGCTGATGAAATCCGTGTTCCCGGAGGTCTTCGGCGCCAGCCACATCCTGCCGGTGGATGGCTATACCGCGGCGCTGTACGACATGCTGGCCGCGCTGTCGCCGCGCCTGGAGGATCGCCCCGTCATCGTGCTGCTGACGCCGGGCATCTTCAACTCCGCGTATTTCGAGCACAGCTATCTCGCGCAGCAGACCGGCGCGCAGCTGGCGCAGGGCTCGGACCTGCTGGTGGGCTCGGACGACGTGGTCTACATGAAGACCATCGCCGGCCTCAGGCGCGTGGACGTGATCTACCGCCGCATCGACGACGACTTCCTCGATCCCGAAGCCTTCCGCGGCGATTCGGTGCTGGGTGTGCCCGGGCTGATGCGCGCCTGGGCCAAGGGCAATGTGGCCATCGCCAATGCGCCCGGTGCCGGCGTGGCCGATGACAAGGTGGTCTACACCTACGTGCCGAAGATCATCAAGTACTACCTCGACCAGGATCCCATCCTGCCGAACGTGCCCAGCTACCAGTGCAATGACGAGAAGGAGCGCGAGTTCGTGCTGGCGAACCTGGACAAGCTGGTGGTGAAGCCGGCCAATGAATCCGGCGGCTATGGCCTGCTGATCGGCCCGCGCTCCACCGAACCGGAGCGCCAGGCCTGCGCCGGACACGTGCGCGCCGATCCGCGCAGCTGGATGGCGCAGCCCATGCTGATGCTCTCTACCGCGCCGACCTGGGCCGGGGATTCCATCGCGCCGCGGCACCTGGACATGCGGCCCTTCATCCTGCAGTCGCGCGGCCTGTACGTGACCACCGGCGGCCTCACGCGCGTGGCCATGCGCGAGGGCTCGCTGGTGGTGAACAGCTCGCAGGGGGGTGGGAGTAAGGATACCTGGATCGTGGGTGACGCATGATGGATCATTGCCCTCAATCCAGGCACTGCGGTGCGGCGGAGGCCTGAATGCTGTCGCGCGCGGCCGAATCGCTCTACTGGATGGCGCGCTACCTGGAGCGCGCCGAGAACACCGCGCGCCTGATCAATGCCACGCAGCAGCTGCTGCTGGACCTGCCGCGCGGGGCCTCCTTCGGCTGGGACGCGCTGACGCGCATCGTGGGCCTGGACAAGCTGTTCCAGCAGAACTACGCCGAGCCGGACGAGGCCAGCGTGGTGGATTTCCTGCTCAACTCGCAGCGCAACCCCGGCTCCATCCAGAGCTGCATCCGCTTCGCGCGCGAGAACTGCCGCGTGATGCGCGACGTGCTGCCGCGCGACCTGTGGGAGCGCGTGAACTCGCTGTTCCTTGCCTCGCGCCGCTATTCGCAGCCGGGCCTCACGCGCCGCGACCGCCGCGACATGCTGCAGGAGCTGATCTACGACCGCCAGTCGGTGACCGGCGTGCTGGCCTCATGCATGAGCCACGACGTGGCCTGGCAGTTCATCGGCCTGGGCGAGCACATCGAGCGCGCCGACATGTCCACGCGCATCCTGGATATCCAGTCGGCGGTGCTGCTGCCGCAGCAGCACCAGCAGCAGGGCCCCGCCGAGCCCGCGCATGCGCTGCTGTGGGTGGGCGTGCTCAATTCGCTGTCGGCGCTGCAGATGTATCGCCGCCACGCGGCCAGCGCCGGCGCCGGCGATGGCGGCATCACCGGCGACAGCGTGCTGCGCTACCTGATCTGCGACCCGCACTTCCCGCGCTCGGTGATGTTCTGCCTGGATGCGCTGGAAACGCACCTGGCCGAGCTGCCGCACAACCTCGATCCGCTGCGCGCGCTGCGCATCGCGCAGCGCCGCACCGACCGCGCCACCGCCGAGGACCTGGGTCCGGGCCGGCGCCACGATTTCCTCGACGCCATCCAGGGCGATCTGGCGCAGATCCACGACGCCGTGGCGCGCGAATACTTCCACCTGCACCAGCGCGAAGCCGCGCTGGGCGTGGCGGTTTAGCCGGCGCGAACCGGGAGTTCCATGTCCATCCACGTCGCGCTGAATCACGTCACGCACTACCGCTATGACCGGCTGGTGCACCTCGGGCCGCAGGTGGTGCGGCTGCGGCCGGCGCCGCACAGCCGCACGCGCATCCTGTCGTATTCCATGCGCGTGGTGCCGGAGAAGCACTTCCTCAACTGGCAGCAGGATCCGCAGTCGAACTACCTCGCGCGGCTGGTGTTCCCGGAGCCCACGCGCGAGTTCCGCGTCGAGGTGGACCTGGTCGCCGAGATGGCGGTGCTGAACCCCTTCGATTTCTTCATCGAGGAATACGCGCAGCAATATCCGTTCGGCTACAAACCCGAGGAGAAGCACGAGCTCGCGCCCTTCCTCGAGGCCACCGCCGACGGCGAGCACTTCGCCGACTACGTGATGTCCATCGATACCGCGCCGCGCCGGACCATCGACTTCCTGGTGGACCTGAACCAGCGCGTGCAGAAAGACATCCGCTACCTGATCCGCATGGAGCCCGGCGTGCAGACGCCGGAGGAGACGCTGGTCAATGGCTGCGGCTCGTGCCGCGACAGCGGCTGGCTGCTGGTGCAGCTGCTGCGGCACATGGGCTTCGCGGCGCGCTTCGTCTCCGGCTATCTCATCCAGCTGAAGGCCGACGTGAAGTCGCTGGATGGGCCTTCGGGCACCGAGCAGGATTTCACCGACCTGCATGCCTGGTGCGAGGTGTACCTGCCCGGCGCCGGCTGGATCGGCCTGGATCCGACCTCCGGCCTGCTGGCCGGCGAGGGCCATATTCCACTGGCCTGTTCGCCCGAGCCCGGCTCGGCCGCGCCCATCACCGGCGCGCTGGATGAATGCGAGGTCGAGTTCAGCCATTCGATGAGCGTGGCGCGCGTCTGGGAGGCTCCGCGCGTCACGCTCCCTTACAGCGAGGAGCAGTGGGCCCGCATCGAATCGCTGGGCGCGAGCATCGACGAAAAACTCAAGGCCGGCGACGTGCGCCTCACGCAGGGCGGCGAGCCCACCTTCGTGTCCGTGGACGACCGCGACGGCGCCGAGTGGAACACCGAGGCCATGGGCCCGAACAAGCGGCGCCTCTCCGAGGAGCTGCTGCTGAAGCTCAAGGCGCGCTATGCGCCGCAGGGCCTGCTGCACTACGGTCAGGGCAAGTGGTATCCCGGCGAGCAGCTGCCGCGCTGGTCATTGAACGCTTTCTGGCGCCGTGACGGCGAGCCGCTGTGGTCCGATCCCGAGTTGTTCGCCAGGAGCTGGGTATCCAACGGCGCCAACACGCGGCGCGCCGAGGATTTCCTCGTCGAGGTGGCCGACCGGCTTGGCGTCAGCGCGCGGCACATGTTCCCCGCGTTCGAGGATGTCCTGTACTACCTGTGGCGCGAACGGCGCCTGCCGGGCAACGTGGATCCGTTCGAGTCGAAGCTCGAGGATCCGCTCGAGCGCCAGCGCCTGCGCAAGGTGTTCGCGCAGGGGCTGGATAGCGTGGTCGGCTACGCATTGCCGGTGGCGCGCCCGTTTGCCGGCGCGCCCTGGCAGAGTGGCCCGTGGTTCCTGCGCGATGAGCGCTGCTATCTCGTGCCCGGCGATTCGCCGCTGGGCTATCGCCTGCCACTGGATTCGCAGCCCTGGACTTCCAGCACCGACTACCCGTGGATCCACATGCCGGACCAGACGCAGCAGTTCCCGCCGCTGCCGCCATACCGCGTGCTGCAGCAGTCGCTGGGCCGGCCGGTGGGCGCGCGCGATGCGGCGGCCGCCGCGGAGCTGGCCGGTGCCGGCGGCACCGGCGCGCGCGCCGCGGTGCTGGAGCGCCTGAAGAAGCTGCTGCCGCTGACGACGAAGAAGCCGGTTGCACAGCAATCCGCCGCGTGGATCACGCGTACCGCGCTGTGCGCCGAACCGCGCGATGGCCGGCTGCACCTGTTCATGCCGCCGGTGAGCTCGCTGGAGGATTACCTGGAGCTGGTGGCCGCCATCGAGGCCACCGCCGTCTCGCAGAAGATGCCCGTGGTGCTGGAAGGCAGCGAGCCGCCGCGCGACCCGCGGCTGAAGCTGCTGCGCGTCACGCCCGATCCGGGCGTCATCGAGGTGAACATCCATCCGGCCGCGGACTGGGCCGAGCTTTCCGCGCAGACGCAGTTCCTGTACCAGGCCGCGCACGAGACGCGCCTTTCCACCGAGAAATTCGCGCTGGACGGCAAGCACCAGGGCACCGGTGGCGGCAACCACTTCGTGCTGGGCGGCGCGACCACCAACGACTCCCCGTTCCTGCGCCGGCCCGACGTGCTGGCCAGCATGATCGCCTACTGGCACAACCATCCCTCGCTGTCCTATCTCTTCTCCGGCCAGTTCATCGGCCCCACCAGCCAGGCGCCGCGCGTGGACGAGGCGCGCAATGACGCGGTGTACGAGCTCGAGATCGCGATGAAGGAGCTGCGGCGCCTGCAGGGCCTCGGCTGGCTCGAAGGCTCGCCCTGGCAGGTGGACCGCGCGCTGCGCAATATCCTGGTGGACGTCACCGGCAACACGCACCGCGCCGAGTTCTGCATCGACAAGCTGTACACGCCCGAGGGCGGGGCAGGGCGGCTGGGCCTGCTGGAACTGCGTGCCTTCGAGATGCCGCCGCATGCGCGCATGAGCCTGGTGCAGCAGCTGCTGCTGCGCGGGTTGATCGCGCGGTTCTGGCAGCAGCCCTACCAGCCGCGGCAGCTGGCGCGCTGGGGCACCGAGCTGCACGACCGCTTCCTGCTGCCGCACTTCGTGCAGGATGATTTCCGCGACGTGCTCGCCGAGCTGGGCGAGAGCGGCTTGCCGATGCAGGAAGAATGGTTCGCGCCGCACCTGGAATTCCGCTTCCCCAAACTTGGCGATTTCACCGTGCGCAACATCGACGTGGAACTGCGCGGCGCGCTGGAGCCTTGGCATGTGCTGGGCGAGCAGGGCGCCCCCGGCGGCACCGCGCGTTACGTGGATTCCTCGCTGGAACGCCTGCAGGTGAAGGTGCGCGGCATGACGGGCACGCGCCACGTGCTCACCGCCAATGGCGTGACGCTGCCGCTGCATCCCACCGGAACCGTGGGCGAATACGTGGCCGGCGTGCGCTATCGCGCCTGGTGGCTGCCCACCAACCTGCATCCCTCCATCGGCGTGCACGCGCCGCTGACCTTCGACCTGGTGGACACCTGGATGGACCGCTCCATGGGCGGCGCGCGCTACCACGTGGCGCATCCCGGCGGGCGGAATTATGTGACCTTCCCCGTCAATGCCTACGAGGCCGAGGCGCGGCGGCTGGCGCGCTTCTTCCGCATGGGCCATACGCCTGGCGGCGTCAAGCCCGTGCCGCCCCAGCAAAATCCTGATCATCCGCTGACGCTGGATTTGCGCCAGGTCGGCACCGTGTAGACTGGCCGGCCAATGTCGCTGAGCTATCCCAATCCGGACGGCCGTTTCGACGAGCTGTTCGCCACGCCCGGCGAGCCGCGGCCCACCTGGGCGCGGCTGTATTCGGCCATTTCCGAGGCTTCCGCCGGCGCCATCCACGAGATGCGCGAGGCCGCCGAGCAGCAGATCCGCGACAGCGGCGTCACCTACAACGTGTATGCTGACCCCAAGGGCCAGGACCGGCCCTGGGACCTGGACGTGCTGCCGCTCATCCTCGATGCGCAGGAATGGGCGCAGATCGAGGCCGGCATCGCGCAGCGCGCGCAGGTGCTGAACGCCCTGCTCGCCGATCTCTACGGCCCGCAGACGCTGATGCGCGAGGGACTGATTCCCTCGCGCCTGATCCACGGGCACAGCAGCTTCCTGCGGCCGGTACATGGGGCGAAACTGCCCGGCGGCATCCACCTGCATGTCTATGGCGCGGATCTGGTGCGTTCGCCCGACGGGCGCTGGTGGGTGATGGCCGACCGCACGCAGGCTGTTTCCGGCGCGGGCTATGCGCTGGAGAACCGCCTCATCGTCTCGCGCACCTTCCCGCAGCTGTACAAGGACCTGCGCGTGCAGCACCTGGCGCGCTTCTTCGCCACCATGCGCGATTCGCTGCTGCACTTCGCGCCCAAGGGCGATGGCGCGCCGCTGGTGGTGCTGCTGACGCCCGGCCCGTGGAACGAAACCTATTTCGAGCACACGCTGCTGTCGCGCTATCTCGGCTTTCCCCTCGTCGAGGGCGGCGACCTCACCGTTCGCGACGGCCGCGTCTGGCTGAAGACCATCGGTGGCCTGAAGCGCGTGCACGCCATCCTGCGCCGCCAGGATGGCTCGTTCTGCGATCCGCTGGAACTGCGCAGCGATTCGGCCCTCGGCGTTTCCGGCCTCACCGAGTGCGCGCGCCGCGGCAGCGTGCTGATCGCCAACGCACTCGGCTCCGGCGTGCTGGAATCCGGCGCGCTGCTGGGCTTTTTGCCGCTGATCGCCGAGCGCCTCACCGGCCAGGAACTGCTGATGCCCTCGGTGGGCACCTGGTGGTGCGGCGAGCCCGCCGCACTGCGCGACGCGCTGACGCGCATCGAGCGGCTGGTGTTCAAGCCCGCCGATCCCGCGCGGCCCTTCGACGTGATCTTCGGCCAGGACCTGGACGAGCCGGGCGTCGCCGAATTCCGCGCGCGCCTCGAAGCCAGCCCCGAATCCTTCATCGCGCAGGAACTGGTGCAGATGTCGCAGGCGCCCATCCTGGCGCGCGACGAAGGCCAGCGCGTCGAGCCTCGCTGCGTGGGTCTGCGCGTGTTCGCCGTGGCCACGCCCGCCGGCTACACCGTGATGCCCGGGGGACTGACGCGCGTGGCCGGCAGCGCCAGCGCGCGCGTGGTCACCATGCAGCGCGGCGGCGGCTCGAAGGATACCTGGGTGCGATCCTCCGGCCACGTGGATGCCAGCTTCTCGCTGCTGCGCACGACCGTGACCACCGCGGACCTCGTGCGCACGCCCGCCGGCCTGCCGTCGCGCCTGGCCGAGAACCTCTACTGGCTGGGCCGCTACGCCGAACGCTGCGACGACATGGCCCGCCTGCTGCGCCTGGCGCTCAGCCTGCGCCTGCAGGACAGCGAGGACGAGGAAAACGCCCAGCTGCCGCTCACCGAGCTCGCCTTCGAGACCGGCCTCATCCGCCACGACGAGGACGACGACGCCTTCGACGCCGACGAAGCGCTGCTCGACGCCGCGCTGTCGCCCGAGCACGCTGGCGGACTGCCCGCAAACCTCAAGTCCATGCAGCAGGTGGCCTTCCACCTGCGCGAGCGCATGTCCACCGACAACTGGCGCATCCTCAACAACATCCTGCAGGAGCTGCCCGCGCGCGAGGAACAGGACATCACCGCCGCGCTTGAATGGCTCGATACCCTGATCACGCGGCTGATGACCCTTTCCGGCTTCGCGCTCGACGGCATGACCCGCGACGTGGCCTGGCGCTTCATGTCCATCGGCCGGCGCATGGAGCGCCTGATCTTCCAGTGCGCCGCCGTGCAATGCGCCTTCCTGCATGATGGTTCCGCGGGCCTGTCGTGGCTGCTGCGCCTCGCCGATTCCATCGTCACCTACCGCGCCCGCTACATGACCAGCCCCGAATGGCTGCCCGTGCTCGACCTCATCGTGCTCGACGCCAGCAACCCCCGCTCCGTGATGTTCAGTGCGCGCGGCGTCCTGCAATACCTCGACGTGCTCGAGCAGACCCACGGGCCCTGCGGCGCCGAGCTGTTCCGCGGCCACGTGCGCTTCCTCGAAAGCATGGACCGCGGCGCGCATCTCTCGCCCGACAGCAAGGCCCTGCGCGACGCCATCAGCGGCCTGCGCGGCGCCGCGCTCGATTTGAACGACCGCCTCACCCAGCGCTTCTTCAATGTGGGCCGCGCGCCCGCCTGGGCCACTTCGGTGCGCGCCTGATGAGCGCGCCCGCGCCCATCCGCTACCGCGTCGTCCACGAGACGACCTATGCCTATTCCTCGCAGGTCAGCAGCAGCCGCCAGATCGCCCATCTCACGCCGCGCGAAACCTCCTGGCAGCACGTGGTCTCCCATGGCCTTTCCGCCGACCCCGCCGCTACCGAGCGTAACGAAGGCGTGGACTACTTCGGCAACAAGTTCGTGAGCTTTCTTGTCGAAGAGCCCCACAACGAGCTCATCGTGCGCGCCGAATCCGAAGTCATCGTCGCCAGCCAGCGCATCGACGCCGCGACCACATCGCCCCGCTGGGAAGAATCCGTCGTCGAACGCGGCGCCTGGTCCCCGGGCCTCGATCTCGAGATCGAGCAATACCGCGTGCCATCCCCCACCATCCCGCTGCTGCCCAAGGCCCGCGCCTACGCGGCCCCCAGCTTCCCCGCCGGCCGCCCCTGGCTCGAAGCCCTGCTCGACCTCACCGTGCGCATCAAGAAGGAATTCGTCTACGACACCGAAGCCACCACCGTCGACACCGGCGTCTTCAAGGTACTCGACGAGCGCCGCGGCGTCTGCCAGGACTACGCCCACCTGATGCTTTCTTCGCTGCGCAGCCTCGGCATCGCCGCCCGCTATGTGAGCGGCTACATATTGAATCGCCCCCGCGCCGACGGCACCCGCCTCACCGGCGCCGACGCCTCCCACGCCTGGGTCGCCGCCCACTGCCCCGGCCTCGGCTGGGTGGCCTTCGACCCCACCAACGGCAAACTCGCCGACCAGGAATTCATCACCCTCGGCTGGGGCCGTGAATTCCTCGACGTGACCCCATTGCGCGGCGTAGTGCTCGGCTCCGCCACCCAGCAACTCTCCGTGGCCGTCAGCGTCACCCCGCTGCCCGCCGCCGCCACCGCGGCCCGCGCCTGAGGCTTGAGCCGAAGGCCTCCTTGCCCTCGCTCCGGCCCGCCCCTAGAATGCGCGTCCCCATGCGCCCGTAGCTCAGCTGGATAGAGTACCTGGCTACGAACCAGGTGGTCGGGAGTTCGAATCTCTCCGGGCGCGCCATATGGAATGAAAAAGGCCCACCTTCTGGTGGGCCTTTTTCATTCCATTGGCATGTTCAGCGGG
>DATJXQ010000069.1:0-22183 GCA_035500015.1 Steroidobacteraceae bacterium | reverse complement strand
GCCGGCGCGCGCACCACCGACGCCTCCGGCGCGATCAGTTGCTGCTGGTAGGCACCTTTGTGCGGCGATATCGCGTTGGTCACGGCCAGCACCTTGTCGCCTAGCGCGAAACGTCCGGCGCCAGGCCCGATTGCGTCGATCACGCCTGCGGCATCCCAACCCGGGATATGCGGCTTGGGCAGGGCGTCCATCCGTCCTCCGTAGCCCGAAGCACGAACGGCGAGGTCGCTGGGATTCACGGCCACCGCATGCACGCGCACGCGCACCTCGCCGGGACCGGGATGCGGATCGGGAAGTTCAATGATCTTCAATACTTCCGGACCGCCGAATTCCCACAGGCCAATTACTTTCACGACCAGCCCCTCCGCTCAGAGTCCATCGATCGCCTGGTTGAAGAGGGCGCTCGGACGCATGTGCCGCGCGCACAGCCGCGGGTCCGGGTGGTAGTAGCCGGCGATATCCACCGGCCTGCCCTGCACCGCGGCCAGCTCGGCGACGATGGCCGATTCGTTCTTCGTCAACGCCGCGGCCAGCGGCGCGAATTTCGCAGCCAGTGATGCATCGTCCTTCTGCGCCGCCAGCGCCTGCGCCCAATACAGCGCCAGATAGAAGTGACTGCCGCGCACGTCCAGCTCGCCGGCCTTGCGGGAGGGCGATTTGTCGTTGTCGAGGAATTTGCCGTTGGCGGCATCCAGCGTGTCGGCCAGCACCTTGGCGCTGCTGTTGCCGGTCTTCTGCGCCAGGTCCTCGATCGATACCTGCAATGCGAGGAACTCGCCCAGCGAATCCCAGCGCAGATGATTCTCCTGCAGGAACTGCTCGACGTGCTTCGGCGCCGAGCCGCCGGCGCCGGTCTCGTACAGGCCGCCGCCCTCCAGCAGCGGCACGATGGACAGCATCTTGGCACTGGTGCCCAGTTCCAGGATGGGGAACAGGTCGGTGAGATAGTCGCGCAGCACATTGCCGGTGACGGAGATGGTGTCCTGTCCGGCGCGCAACCGCACCAGCGTGCTGCGCGTGGCTTCGACCGGCGATTCGATGCGGATGTCGAGGCCGGCGGTGTCGTGATCCTTCAGGTAGTTCCGTACGCGGGCAATCAGCCGGCGATCGTAGGCGCGTTCCTCGTCCAGCCAGAAGATGGCCGGCATGCCGGTGATGCGCGCCCGTGTCACGGCCAGTTTGACCCAGTCGCGGATGGCCACGTCCTTGGTCTGGCACATGCGCCAGATGTCGCCTTTTTCGACCTGATGCTGGGTCAGCACCGCGCCGTCAGCGCCGATCACGCGCACCGTGCCGCTTGCCGCGATCTCGAAGGTCTTGTCGTGCGAACCATATTCCTCGGCGGCCTGGGCCATCAGGCCGATGTTGCTGACATTGCCCATGGTGGGCACATCGTAGGTACCGTGCGCCCGGCAGTCCTCGATCACGGCCTGGTACACGCCGGCATAGCTGCGGTCGGGGATCAGCGCCACCATGTCGTGCAGCTTGCCGTCCGGCCCCCACATCTTGCCGGAGGCGCGGATCGCCGCGGGCATCGAGGCATCGATGATCACGTCGCTGGGCACGTGCAGGTTGGTGACGCCCTTGGCCGAATCCACCATGGCCAGCGGTGCGCGCGCGGCGATGGCCGCGGCGATATCGGCCTTCACCCTGGCGCGGTCTGCCGCGGGCAGCGCCTCGACCTTCGCGTACAGCACTTCGAGGCCGTTGTTCGGATTGACACCGGCGGCGGCAAGCACGGTGCCATCCTGCGCAAATACCTCGCGCAGGTAGGCGCGCACCGCGTGGCCGAACAGGATGGGGTCGGAGACCTTCATCATCGTGGCCTTCAGGTGCAGCGAGATCAGCAGGCCTTCGCGCAGCGCCGCGTCCATCTCCTGCGCGTAGAAGGCATCCAGCCGCGCGGCGCTCAGGAAGGTGGTGGCGATGAGCTCGTTGTCCCGCACCTTCACGCCATCCTTCAGCACGGTGACCTTGCCGGAAGGCTCGACGTGCTCGATGCGCAGCGCGCCGGCTTTCGCGACGGACACCGATTGCTCGTTGCCGTAGAAATCCCCGCCTGCCATGCTGGCGACGCGGGTCTTCGAATCCTTGGACCAGGCGCCCATGGAATGCGGATGCGCCTTGGCGTACTCCTTGACCGCGCGCGCCACGCGCCGGTCCGAATTGCCCTCGCGCAGCACCGGATTCACCGCGCTGCCCGACACCTTGGCGTAGCGTGCCTTGAGCTGCTTCTGCGCATCGTCGGCGGGGCTTTCCGGATAATCCGGCAGCGCGTATCCCTGGCCCTGCAGCTCGCGGATGGCCTCCAGCAGCTGCGGCACCGAGGCGCTGATATTGGGCAGCTTGATGATGTTGGCGTCCGGTGTCGTCGCCAGCCGGCCGAGCTCTGCGAGGTCATCGTTGCAGCGCTGCCCGGCGCCCAGGAAATCGGGGAAGGCCGCCAGCACGCGCCCGGCCAGCGAGATGTCGCGGGTTTCCACCGTGACGCCGGCGGTGCGCGTCCAGGCCTGCACGATGGGCAGCAGGGAATAAGTGGCCAGCATCGGGGCTTCGTCGGTGAGCGTGTAGATGATCTTCGCGTTCATGCCGGCAAGCTTACCGTGCGTGGGCAAGTTGCGGCGAGGACGATTATCCTTGGGCCTGATGCGGGGAGCGGGTAACAGCTTGCTGGTGGTGCTGGTCCTGGCGGTCGGCGCGGTGCGCGCCGCGCCGGCGCAGCAGCCCATGGCGGCGGGCGATGCCGGGTCACCGGCCGGGCGGCCCCGGCCGCGCATCGGCCTGGTGCTTTCCGGCGGCGGGGCGCGCGGTGCCGCGCACGTCGGTGTGTTGCGCGTGCTCGAGGAACTGCACATTCCCATCGACGCCATCGCCGGCACCAGCATGGGCGCGGTGGTGGGCGGCCTGTATGCCGGCGGCATGTCGGCCGAAGACATCGCGAAGGTGTTCGACAGCGTGGACTGGTCCGATGCCTTCAGCGACCGGCCGGCGCGCGTGGGCCTGGATTACCGGCGCCGGCTGGAGGACCGGGATTTCCTGGTGCACCTGCCGCTGGGCTTTCGCGACGGCCGCTTCGTGCTGCCAGACGGCCTGATCCAGGGCCAGAAACTCACGCAGCTGCTGCGCCGGAACACGCTGCAGGTGGTCGGTGTCGAGGACTTCGACCGCCTGCCGACGCCGTTTCGCGCGGTGGCCACCGACTTGGAGACCGGCGAGCCGGTGGTGATGAAGGACGGCGACCTGGCCACCGCGCTGCATGCCAGCCTCGCGGCCCCCGGCGTATTCGCGCCGGTGGAGCGCGATGGCCGGTTGCTGGTGGATGGTGGCATCGCCAACAATTTGCCGGTCGACGTCGCCCGTGCCATGGGCGTGGACCGGCTCATTGTCGTGGACGTGGGCGTGCCACTGGGACAGCGCGACCGGCTGGGTTCGGTCACCAACGTCGCCAACCAGATGCTCACCATCCTGATCCGCCGCCAGGCCGACCGGCAGGCCGCGTCGCTCGGCGACGGCGACGTGCTGGTGAGTCCGGACATGCCCCACACCTCTTCCTATTCATTCACCGATCTCGCGCACATCGTGCAGGCCGGCACGCGCGCGGCCGAGGCGATGCGCACGCAGCTGGCATCGCTGGCCGTATCGCCGGAGGAATATGCGCGCTACGTCGCCGCGCGGCGGCGGGCGCCGTACGTGCCGCGCATCCGCGCTGTCGTCGCGCAGCCGGGATCGCAGGCATCCGCCGCGGCCACGCAGGAACTGTTCGGGGATCTGGCCGGCCAGCCCTTCGACGAGCAGCGCCTCCAGGCGCGCATCGACCGTGATTATGGCCAGGGGCACCTGGAACTGCTCGACTACCAGCTGCGGCCCGTGGCCGGCAATCCCGGGTTGGCCGATCTGGCGCTGCAGGCGCGCGAGAATGCCTGGGGCCCGAACTACATCCGCGTGGGGCTGAGGCTGCAGGATGATTTCGAGGGCAACTCCACCTTCGATGCCGCCGCGCGCCTGCTGCTCACGGACATCAACCGTTACGGCGCCGAATGGATCTGGGATGGGCAGGTCGGCGCCAATCCGCAGCTGGGCTCGCAGATCTACATGCCGTTCGGGCTGGACAACCCCTGGTTCCTCGAGCCCGCGGTGCTGTGGCAGGCGCGCGATATCGCGCAGTTCAACGGCGATGACCTGATCGGCGAGCTGCGCGTGCGCTCCATCCGCTATGGCGGCGCGCTCGGCCGCGAGCTGGGCAACAGCGGCGAGCTGCGCGTGGGGGGCGAGCGCGAGATCGGCAAGTCCTGGCAGCGCTTCGGCGGCGACGAGGCACCGCTGGATTTCCAGCACAACGAGGTGTACGCGCGCTACAGCCTGGACACCCTGGACAGCGCGGCGTTTCCGCGGCATGGCGTTTCCACCATGCTCGAATACCGCGTGCAGCTCGCCGACCGGCTCGCCGAGCGCGTGTCGGACGCGGTGAACGTGGACTATCGCGTGGCGCACAGCTGGGGCAAGAACACCGCCATCGCCTGGCTTTCCGGCGGCGCGCTGCTGGATCCGCAGTTCGTCGACGAGCGCAGCTGGTACCTGCTGGGCGGCTTCCTGAATCTCTCCGGCATGCCCGCCGACCGGCTTACCGGGCCCAACTACGGCATGGCGCGGTTCATCTATTACCGGCGCGTGGGCAATGGCGGGGAAGGCTTCCTCAACGTGCCGATGTATGCCGGCATGTCGCTGGAGGCCGGCAATGTGTGGAGCCGGCGCGCCGACATGGGTTTCTCGTCGGCGCACAAGGACGGGAGCCTGTTCTTCGGCATGGATACCTTCCTCGGCCCGGCCTGGCTCGCGGTGGGTTCCGACGACCGCGGTCACCACGCCTTCTATCTTTCGCTGGGCAGGGGGTTCTAGCTTCAGGCCAGGCCGCGGCTGGCGGCGAGGTTTTCCACTTTCGAGAACAGCAGCGTCGGCCGGTCCTTCGGACGCGAGTACTCGTGGCGGCGGCTCATCTCCAGCAGCGCTGCGTCGCGCTCCTCGGCGGTGCGGTACCAGTGCAGGCGATGCCAGTCCGGGCCGAGCAGCTTGCGGAACGGGTCGTCGGCACGCAGGCTGATGCGCACGCCATACGGGGCGGGCTCTTCACTGTGTGGCCGGCGCAGGTTGTGGGCGGATTGCACGAGGGGCATGCAACGGATCTTAGCAGGAGTATGCCGCCGGATTTCGCGCCCCCTCATTTATGGGTGGGCCGGATGAAATTGACGGACAGGACCATGCAATCCGGCTGCGGCACACCGTCCCGGGTGCCGGGGCTGGCGCGATTCTCCTTGAGGAACCGGAGCGCGGCGTCATCCAGTCTGGTATAGCCGGATGATTGCTGGATACTGGTGCTGGTTACCAGTCCCCTTGTGTTGAAGCACGTCATGACCTGCACCAAGCCTTGCTCGTGCCTGCGTTGCGATTCGGCCGGGTAGTAGTCCTGCACATCGGGGGCAAAACGCACGACCGGAGGAACGACGACGGGTTCGGGTTTCGTGACAACGGGGTCCGGCATCGTCGGGTCCGGCTTGAACACTATCGGCAGCACGGCACAACCCTGCTGCGGCACGCCATCACGGGTGCCTGGCTGGAAGCGGGATGCCTGTGCGACCTGCAGCGCCGCCCGGTCCAGCTGTCCGGAACCCGAGGATTCGCGCACGCTCGTGCCGGTTATGTGGCCGGCGTCGTCTATGCAGACCTGCACGCGCACAGTGCCCTTCGTGTCCGTGCCGCGCAGCGCCGCGGGATAAAAACTGGCGATGTCCGGAGGCAACAGGACGCGCGGATTCGTCGCTGCGCCGGATGATGTCTGCGCCCACGCCGTGCTGGCTGCCGCCGCGGCGAAACAACAGGCAAGCAGCACCACGTTCGGTCGAATCCCGCAGTGGATGGGTCGCATGTCCTGGAGGTTGTACCATAAGCTGATGTCCGTCGAAATCCGCGTTGCGCTGCTGATCGGGCTGTTCGCCCTGGGGCTGGTCTGTCGCCGTGCCGGCTGGCTGAAGCCCGCACATGCCGGCTTCATGCTGCGCCTGGTGATCAACCTGGGCCTGCCGGCGCTGTTCCTGGCCGATGTCAGCCGCATCAGACTGCAGCCGGAGCTGCTGGCGTTGCCGGCCAGCAGCCTGTGCATCATGGTGGCGATCTGGGGCCTCGCGCTGCTGCTGGCCCGCGCGCTGCGCCTGGACCGTACCGACCGGGGTACGGCCATCATCTCCGGCATGTCCATCAACAACGGCTTCCTGTTCCCGTTCGTGATCGCGGTATGGGGCGTACCGGGCTTCGGCCAGATGGCGCTGTTCGATCTCGGGCACGTGCTGGGCCAGAGCTTCCTGGTCTATGCCATCGCCACCGCCTACGGCGGCCATGTCTCGGGTTTCGGCCCGATCCTGCGTCGCGTGCTGCGCTTCCCGCCGCTGTGGGCGCTGCTGGTGGCGCTGCTGATCAATGGCTCCGGCGCCGCGCTGCCGGAATGGCTGGTCACGGTGCTGCACACGGTGGGACAGTGGATCCTGCTGCTGGTGATCGTGGCGCTGGGCGTGCTGTTCGACGCGCGGCTGCTGCGCGACCGGCGGGTGCCGGCCATCGTGCTGCTGCGCATGCTGGCAGGCGAGCTGCTCGGCCTGATTTGCGTACGGGTTTTCGGCCTCACCGGCCTCACGCGCGCGGTGGTGCTGCTGGGCGCGGCGGCGCCCATCGGCTTCAACGCCGTGGTGCTGTCGGACATGGAAAAGCTGAACCGTGAACTGGCGGCGAGCGCTGCCTCGATCTCGGTGGTGATCGGCCTGGTCTATGCGCCGCTGGCGCTGTGGCTGCTGCCGCGCTGAAGGCGGCGGTACGCGCGCGGAGGAGTTCAGCGCCGCGGCGTGCCGGCGGCGACGCGGCTCACGGCCTCTTCCGCGGTAGCCAGCCACTTCTGGATGCGGCGCGCATCGGCCACCCGCGTGTACTTGCCCACGGAATTCAGCAGCACGATGACCATGTCGCGGCCATTGATCAGCGCCTGCAGCACCAGGCACTCACCGGCGGCGGCGATGTGCCCGGTCTTCTGCACCGACACCTGCCAGGCCGGGTCGCGCACCAGCGGATCGGTGTTGTGGAACTCGACCTGCTGGCCGCGGATGCGCGCCGTGTATTCGGGCGTGGTCGAGAACTCGCGGATCAGCGGATTGCGGTCTGCGGCCACCACCAGCCGCGCGAGATCGTTGGGGCTGGCAACATTGCGCGATGACAGCCCGGTGGGGTCCTCGAAGTGCGCCTGCGTCATGCCGATTTGCGCCGCCTTGGCGTTCATCGCCGCAAGGCACGCGTCCTCGCCGCCGGTATAGCTGCGGCACAGCGCCTGCGCGGCGCGGTTTTCCGAGGACATCAGCGCCAGCCGCAGCAGTTCGCGGCGCGTCAGGCGCGTGCCCACCGCCAGCCGCGAGGCTGCTCCGCCCGTGCGGGAACGATCCTCGGCGGTGATCTGGATCTGCTCATCGAGCGGCTGCTGTGCCTCGAGCACCACCAGTGCCGTCAGCAGCTTGGTGATGGAGGCGATGGGGGCGGCCTGCGTCTCGTGCCGTGCGTAGACGACCGAGTCGCTGGCGCGATCCAGAATCAGCACCGCGGAGGACCTAACATCGGAAAATTTCTGCCGTGGCGTCGCGGCGTGCGCGGCGCCGGCGGCAGCCAGCAGGCAGCACAGCAGGGAGACCGGGTGGCGAAGCGGATTCACGCGGCGGCGGGGCTCGGATGGCGGGCGATGCAGGGGATTCTAGCCGGCACCGCGCCGCCTGTCGTGATCCGTGACGCAGTCTTCAACGTGGCGGCGCCTTGCCAGGCGAGGGATCTTCCATCGGGAAGGTCTGCACCTGGCTGCTGGCCGGTGCGGCCTGCTGCCCGCCGACCGGTGCCGGCGCGAGGCTCGTGGCGGTGCCGGTGGTGCCGGCAGTTGCCGCGGTCTCCCCGGTGCTGGCCGCCAGCGCCGCGAGGAAGCGGCGCGCATTTTCCGAATCCGGCGGCGCCGCGGCGCCACTGATGATGTCCGAGGCGAGTACGTCGCGGCGGCCATAGAAGGCCCCGTTGCTCTTGTCGCTGATGGTGATGGAGGTGCCGTCAAGCGCCACGCCGGCGAACAGGCCGCGGGAGCGGGAGTAGGCATAGGCCTCGGTATCCACACCGGTGGCGGCCTCGGCCTGCCGGCCAACCGGACCCGCCGCCACCGAGGCGCCCGCGCCGAATGTGAGCTTGCCGCCGGCGATGCCCTCGATGCCGCGCCGCGTGATGAACACCAGCACGACGTCGGTTTCCTGCGCACCCCACTGCAACCCGAAGCTGGCGCCCGTGAGATTGATGAATACGGGACTGCTGAAGCGCCCGCGGCTGTCGCGCACGGTCAGCACGCCGCTGCCGCGGCGCCCGCCCAGGAACAGCGCCACCTTGGTCACCGACGGCACCACCGCCACGCCATAGGCACGTTGCAGCAGGCTTTCCGGAATCCTCTGGTCGGGCGCGGCGCGCAATGCGTCCAGCACCTGTGTGGCGGCCAGCAGGCGCGCCTCCTCATCGGCCGGCGGCGTGGCGGCGGCCTGTGCCGCGAGTGCCGCGGCCGCCAGCAGCGCGCAGCACGCTCTGCGAAACAACCTGTTCATCGGCGCATGGTTCTCCACGAAGGCATCCGCAGCCGCCCGCAAGCTTACTCCACGCCCGCACGCTGCGGTATCGTTGGTGCATGGCCGAGCCATGCGTTGTTTCCATCCGGCGACATGCCGTCGCCCTGCTGCTCGCGGCCGGCGTGCTCCATGCCGCGCCGGCGTGTGCCGAGTGGCTGGAGCGCGAGGAAGCCATCATGGGCACGCGCTGCGAGGTGCAGCTGTGGACCGAGGACCGCCTCGCGGGCGAGGCGGCCATGGAAGCCGTGTTCGCGGACATGCGGCGCATCGACGCGGCGATGAGCACCTACAAGCCCGATTCGGAGGTCTCGCGCGTCAACGCGCTGGCGGCCAAGGGGCCGGTGAAGATCTCCGCGGAGCTGTTCGCGCTGCTGCAGACCGCGCAGCAGTATTCGCGGCTGTCGCACGGCGTCTTCGACATCACCTATGCCAGCGTCGGCTACCTGTACGACTATCGCGCCCACGTCCATCCCGACGAAGCCACCATCGAGAAGGCGCTGCCCAACATCGATTACCGCCAGCTGCAGCTGGATCCGGCCGCCAGCACCATCGCCTTCGGCAAGCCCGGCATGCGCATCGACCTGGGCGGCATCGGCAAGGGTTACGCGGTGGACCGCGGCATCGACATCCTGAAGGGCCGCGGCATCGCGCATGCGCTGGTCAATGCGGGCGGCGACACGCGCGTGATCGGCGACCGGCTGGGCAAGCCGTGGATCGTCGGCATCCGGCATCCCGACCATGCCGACCAGGTGGTGCTGCGCATCCCGCTGGTGGACGCGGCGTTCTCGACCTCGGGGGACTACGAGCGCTACTTCGACGAGGGCGGCGTGCGCTACGACCACATCATCGACCCGAAGACCGGGCATTCGCCGCATGGCGTGCGCAGCGTGACGGTCATCGCCTCCACGGCCACGCGCACCGACGGCCTGACCAAGTCGGTGTTCATCATGGGCGCGAAGGACGGCATCGACTTCATCAACGGGCTCGATGATGCCGACGCCATCGTGATCGCCGACGACGGCAAGGTCAGCTACTCGAAGGGCCTGCAGCCGCCGTGACGTCGGTCCCGGCCGTGGCCGGCAGCGCGAACTCGAACCGCGCGCCCTTGTCCGGCTCGGCCTGCACCCAGATGCGGCCGCCATGGCGCGCGATGATGCGGTGCGCGATGGCCAGGCCCACGCCGGTGCCCTGGAATTCCTTCGAGCTGTGCAGCCGCTTGAATACGCCGAAGAGCTTGTCCGCATACTGCATGTCGAAGCCGGCGCCATTGTCCTCGACCGAGTAGATCGTCTCCGCGCCGGCCACGCGGCCGCTGATGCGGATGCGCGGCGGGTTGCGCCTGGCGCTGTACTTGAAGGCGTTGCCGACCAGGTTGCCCCACACGTGGCGGATCACGGCCGGATCGGCCGCGGCGGCGGGCAGCTCGCCGATCTCCACTTCCGCTTCCGGCTCCGGCCACGCGGCGCGCGCCTCGGCCACCGCGGTGCGCACGACGGGCAGCATGTCGAGCTGCCGCAGGTTCAACGGCTGGCGCGTGGCGCGGGAGAACGCCAGCAGGCCGACCACCATCTCGTCCATGCTGCGGCACCCGTCGCCGATCACCTGCAGCACGTGCCGGCCTTCCTCGCCGAGCCGCTCGGCGTAGTCGTGCTCCAGGCGCGCGGCGAAATCCTTCACGAACAGCAGCGGGGCGCGCAGGTCGTGCGAGATGGAATAGGAGAAGGATTCCAGGTCCTGGTAGGCCGCGGCCAGCTCCTCGGTGCGCTGCCGCTCGAGCTTCTGCAGCGCGACGTTCTCGCGGCGCAGCCGCAGCAGGTCCTGTGCGCGCACGATCACCGGCAGCACCACGTTGAGCCGGAACGGCTTCAGGATGTAATCCAGCGCGCCATTGCGCATCGCCAGCACCGCGGTGTCGATGGTGCCGTGGCCGGTCATCACGATGGCGCCGATCTCCGGATCGATCTGCCGCACGGCGGCGATCAGGGCGATGCCGTCCATCTCCGGCATCTGCAGGTCCGTGAGCAGCAGGTCGAATTCCCCCGGCCGCAGCGCGGCCAGTGCCGCCTGCGGCGAGTCGAAGCCGCGGGTGGTGTAGCCCTCCATCCCCAGCGTGTCGCACAGCGCGCGCATCTGCGCGGTCTCGTCGTCGACGATCAGCAGGCGTCCGTCGGTCATCCTTTCAGTTCCAGGAAGGCGGCCCGCAGCTCGCCGAGCCGCGGCGGCTTGCTCAGCACCTTGTCCACGTTCGGCGGCATGTCGTTGGCCGCGATGAAGCGCTGGCCCCAGCCGGTGAGCAGCAGCACCGGCGTGGCCTGCGACAGCGATTTCACGGCTGCGGCGACCCTGCGGCCGTCCACGTACGGCATGCCCAGGTCGGTGATCACCAGGTCGAAGGGTTCCTTGCCGCCGCATGCCGCGCTGAAGGCCGCGATGCCGGCCTCGCCGCCGCCAGTGGGCGTGACCGTGTGGCCTTCCTCGCGCAGGATGTCCTGCAGCGAGCTCAGCAGCATCGGGTCGTCGTCCACCAGCAGCAGGCGCAGTGGCCGTCCGGGCTCGGCGGGTGCCACCGGCTGCGCCGCCAGCGTGGAAGCCGAGGCTGCCGCGAACACCAGGCGCATGGTGGTGCCCTGGCCTGGCGTGCTGTCGATTTCCAGGCCCGCGCTGTGTCGCTGGATCATGCCGTAGACCATGGCGAGGCCAAGGCCGGTGCCGCGCTCGCCCTTGGTGGTGAAGAAGGGCTCGAGGCAGCGCCGGCGCGTCTCCTCGTCCATGCCGATGCCCGAGTCGCCGACTTCCACCACCACCGACACGACCCCGGCGTCGCGTGTCTCGGCGCGCGTACGCAGCGTCAGCGCGCCGCCGGAGGGCATCGCATCCACGGCGTTGAACACCAGGTTGGTCAGCGCGTCGCGGATCTCGTTGTCGGCGCCCATGATGGCGGGCAGGTCGGCCGCCAGTTCGGTGCGCAGCTCGATCGCCACGCCGCGCTGCTGCGGCTGCGCTCCCCAGCGCGGCTGGGTGAGATCCACCACCTGGCGCACGGCGCGATTCAGGTCGACCTGCTGCAGCGTCAGCTGCGCCTCGCGGTCCCGGTAGAACTCGCGCATGCGCGCCACCGTGCGCGCCACGTCGTCGATGGCGCGCTGGATGGTGGTCAGGTAGCCGCGCGCCCGCTCGCTCAGGTTGGGTTCGCGCTCCAGCAGCGACTCGGTGTACAGCGACACCGGCGAGATGGCGTTGTTGATGTCGTGCGCGATGCCGCTGGCCATCTGCCCCAGCGCGCGCAGCCGCTCCTGCTGCAGCAGCGTCAGCTGCGACTGGCGCAGATCGTCGTAGGCGCGCTGCAGCGCGGTGTACAGGCCGGCCTGGTGGCTGGCCAGCGCAGTGTGCTCGCTGAGTTGCCTGAGGAACTCGCACTCGGCGCTGCTGAAGGCCGAGGCGTCCTGGCGCGCACACACCAGCGCGCCGGAGACCTCGTTCTCCACGATCAGCGGCGCGATCACCAGCGAGTGCAGGCCGGCCGCGGCGAAGCGCCGCGGGAAGGGGAAGGGCACGTCGGCGACCTCCGGCTCGTACACCAGCTGTCCGGTCATGCAGCGCGACAGCCCGTTGGCGTCCACCGGAATGACCTCGCCCTCGGCCATGCCCAGCGCCGGCACATGCACGCGGCTCGCGGCGCCGATGCGCGCGATGGCCAGCGTCTGCGCCGCGCGGTCGTACATCAGCACGCAATCGAAGGCGGCACGGAAGTTGCGGTCCAGGCTGTCGAGCACCACCTGGAAGATGCTGTGGATGTCCTGGCGCTCGCCCACGGCGCGGGTGATGTGCTGCAGCAGTCCCATCCTGCCGAGCTGCGCGTGCACCTTGCGCTCGGATTCCTGGATCTGCGTCAGCATGTGGTTGAATGCCCCGGCCAGCATGTCGAATTCGCTGGTGCCGGTGGAAGCGGCGCGCACCGAGTAGTCCTGCTGGTCCGATACCGCGCGCGCCGTATCCGCCAGCGCCGTGATGGGATTGAGCATCCGGCGGTGCAGGCGGCGCGAGACCGCATAGGCCACCAGCAGCGACAGCCCCATCGCTGCGAGCACGATGGCCGCGTAGCGCTGGAACCGCTGCAGCATCGCGCCCAGGTCCGATTCCACATACAGCGTGCCGAGGCGCTGCGAGCCCTCGGTTACCGGCTGGAATCCGGACAGGCGCAAGCCGTTGAGCGTGTACCCGGACGGACCGGCGGCGGCCGGCAGCCGCTGGTGCGGCAGGCCGGCCGGATAAGTGGTGAAGATATTGCCCTTCGCGTCGTACAGCGCCGCGGCGGTGATGTGCGGATCGGCGCGCAGCCCCGCCAGCACGGCGGTCGCGTCTTCCGGGTTGTCGAAGGCCAGCGCGGCCGTGCTGTTGCTGGCGATGGCGGTGCCCAGCGTCTGCAGCTGGTCCACGCTCTCCTGCCGGAAGGTGACCAGCTCGTAGGTGAGCAGCGCGGCCGCGGTGATGCCCAGCACCGTGCCGCAGCAGATGAACAGCGTCCTGACGAGTACGCGGCCCAGCGGAGGTGCGGGAGTTCCCATGGAGCCTCAGTCGCCCGTGTGCGCGACGCGGGCGAGCCGCAGCAGGTTGGAGCTGATCGTCAGGCCCGCGCTGTGGGCCGACTCCGTGTTGATCAGCAGGCGGATGCGGTTGTCCTCGGTGGCCAGCTGGATGATGATGCCGCGCTTGGCGGCATCATCCAGATCCGACACGGTCAGCGTGTCGCGATGATCCAGCAGCGTGAGCACGCGGCCGAGCGCGGCCTGCTGCGAGCGGTCGATGTACAGGATCCTGCAGTCCTGGATGTCGTCGACGCGCGCGAAGCGGCGCACCTCCAGCGGATGGGTGTCCAGGCGTTCGTCGTGCACGGCCTCTTCCACCTGCGCGGCGAAGGCGTCGTTGCCCAGCACGCCGATCACGAATGGATCGGTCGGCGAGGCGAATGCCGAGGGCGGCCAGGCGACGAAATGCGAGAAGTTGAACACGAACACGGCCTTCAGCTGCTGCTCGGTCGGCGCCGCCGCCGCCGCGGCGCGCTCCTGCGCAACGGCCATGCCGAGCCACAGCGCACCCAGCAGCAATGCGCCGCGGGCCAGCCTCACTGGCGCCACACCAGCTTGGCGTACACGCTGCGCTCGATCTCCGTGCGCTGCGGCGAGGGGAAGCCATATTCCGGATGCTGGTCATGCAGCAGGTTCGCGCCGTCGAGCGACAGCTCGAGGTTGCGGCTCGCGCGCCACGCCAGGCGCGCGTCCAGATCCATGTAGGCCGGAACGGTGCCGACCTGCTGGGCGTCGCTGTTGCGCAGGGTGTCCACCCAGCGCAGGCCCAGGTCCACCGCCACGCCACCGGGCAGGTCCAGCGAGGAATGCAGCGACGCCTGCTGCTGCGGATCGGCCGTCTCGTTGCGCGCATTGGAGAGGTCGAAGTAACCGGGTTTGACGTGCAGTTTCTCCTGCAGCAGCACATAGCCGGCGCGCAGCGACCAGTCATCGGTGAGCTGCAGCGTGCCGGTCCATTCCGCGCCCCAGGTGTGGCCCTGTACCCCGTTCTGGAAGTAGAAGGGTATTACCGTGGCCGGCGTGATGGCGGTGCTGCGCACGTCCTTGTAGACGTTGTAGAAAGTGGACAGCGCGCTGGTGAAGCTCTCGCCCACGCTGGCGCGGTAGCCCAGTTCGTAGGCCAGCAGGTTCTCGGACCGGAAATCGCTGCTGCCGTGCAGGATGGAGAGGTAGGGCGCGGGCCCCTCCTGCAGGTCGCGATCGATGCGCGACGGCGCGCGCACCGCGCGCGACACTGCCGACCACAGGGTATGTGCCGGCGCCACCTGCCATTGCAGGCGCACGCTCGGCTCGAACTCGTAGCCGGTGTAGTCGTTGTGCTCCACCTTCGAGCCTACTGTCAGCGCCAGCTGTGCGGCGAGCTGGATTTCATCCTGCAGGAAGGCGCTGTAGAGCTGCTGGTCCAGCCGGTCCGGCACGAAGGCCACTGCCGGCGCGTTGTCCAGTGCATCGTGCGTGTCGCGGAAACCCAGGCCCCAGGTGAGGGCATTGATGCCGCCAAGCTGCAGCCGGTGCTGGAAGTCCACGTCGAAGGTCTGCAGCTCGTCGTGCAGTGTGCCGGGAGGCGAAAGCACCAGGCCGGCGATGGTCAGCGGCGCGACCGGCAATGACAGCGTCGTGCGGTCGTAGTAGACCTGCAGGCTGAAGCCGGAATCCTCGCCGTGCTCGCGGCTCCAGCGTCCCAGCAGGTTTTCTCCGCCGAGCACACTGGTACCGGTCGGGCTGTGTTCGTGGTTGGAATAGTAATCGCCCTGCAGGGTCCATGCGCCGAGCGTGCTGTCGGGTGCATCCATGCGAAAGCCCGCCTGTCCGCGGTGCCAGGCATCGCCGGCCGGGGAGCCATCCGGCAGCGCGCTGTCGTCGAAATCCAGGTACTTGCCGTACACGCGGTAGTTCACCTGCGGCGTGGAGCCGCCGAAACGCAGGCCGGCAATGCCCCTGGTCTCATTGCCGCCGCCGCCCTCGGCGTACAGGCCCTGTGTGTCGGCTGCCTTCTTCGTGATGATGTTGATGACGCCGTTGACCGCGTTGGCGCCCCACAGCGTGCCGCCCGGTCCGCTGATCACCTCGATGCGGTCGATGTCCTCGAGCAGGTAGTCCTGCGCGTCCCAGAACACGCCGGAATACAGCGGCGTGTACACGGTGCGTCCGTCGATCATCACCAGCAGCTTGTTGGCCAGATCGGTGTTGAAGCCGCGCGCGGTGATGGACCAGCCGCTGGCGCCGCGCTGCGCCACCTGCAGGTTGTCGGCGAGCTGCAGTGCCGCGGCGAGCGTGGTGGCGCCGGAGCGGCGGATCTGTGCCGCGGTGATGACCTGGATGGCCGATGGCGCTTCCGCCAGCGGCGCGGCGTGGCGGCTGACCGAAGTCACCTCGACATTGAGCAGATCCTGCACGTCGAGCTGCTTCAGGTTGTTGATGGCGCTGCTGTCCTCGGCCGCCGGCGCGCGCGCGGCGCCCAGCAGTCCCAACAGCAGCGGGAAGTATTTCCACTTGCAGCCTGTTGCCATAGCAGTCATCCCTTTGCCGATTCGTTATGAGCTGCGGTACTTCCCGATTCCGCATGCAGTCGTGGTTGCGACGCGGGAAAAATAACACAGGCTAAGGTCCGCGGCCGCGAGCTTCATCGTCCGGAATGGCTTGTACCAACCCACGTAGTCGTATGTCCTACGGCAGAGGATGATGCGGATGGCGGAATGCACATATTGTGAAAAGAGTCACGGGCCGAACATCTGACACGGAGAAGTTTCGCAGGAAGTCCTGCGGGGCCATGATACGGTCTTGATGGTTCAGGGAAGCGCCGCGGACCTTTCATTTCGCGGACCCGCGTCGCTTACCGAACACCCAGGGAAGCATGACTCAGGACCAATGACAGCGGAACAGGCCAGATCAATCCGCGTGCTCTTCGTCGAAGACCTCGAAGTCGACATGGAGCGCGAGCTGTACCAGCTGCGGCGCGAAGGGCTGCACTGCATCTCCCAGCGCGTGGAGACGGCGCAGTCGCTGCGCGCCGCGCTGGAGGAATTCGCCCCGACCATCGTGCTGTCGGATTTCTCGCTGCCGCAGTTCGACGGCATGTCCGCGCTGCGCATCGTGCGCGAGGAGCGGCCCGACATCCCCTTCATGTTCGTCTCGGGCACCATCGGCGAGGAGCGCGCGATCGCCGCGCTGCACGCGGGCGCCGTGGACTATGTGCTGAAGGAGAATCTGGCGCGCCTCGCGCCGGCGGTGCGGCGCGCCATCGAGGAGGCCGAGCACAACGCCGAGCGCAAGCGCCAGGAGGTGCAGATCTCGCGGCTCAACCGCGTGCTGCGCATGCTGAGCGGCGTCAATGGCCTGGTGCTGCGCATCCGCGACCGCACCGAGCTGCTGCGCGAGACCTGCCGGCTCGCCGTCGCCGCCGGCGGCTATGCCGCGACCATTGCCGCCACCAAGGTGCCGGGCCTGCCGAAAGTGCAGCCGGTGGCGTGGAGCGGCCTGGACGACACGCTGACGCGCGACATGTGCGCCTACGTGGCCGATGCGGCCATGGCCGAGACCGGCGTGATCGGCAGCGTGTTCCGCACCGGCCGGGAATTCGTCTGCAACAACACCAGCGAGACCGAGGAGACCGCCCGCTTCGACTCGCTGATGCTGCGCGTGGGCATGCGCACGGTGGTGGTGCTGCCGCTGCTGGTGGACGGTACGCCCATGGGCGTGCTGATGCTGGCCGCGCGGGATTCCGGCGCCGTCGAGGAAGAAGAGCTGGCCATGCTCCGCGAGGTGGCGGGCAACCTCTCCTTCGGCCTGCAGTACCTGCAGCGCGACAATCGCGCGCGCTTCCTGTCGCATTTCGACCCGCAGACCGGGCTTGCCAAGCGGCCGCTGTTCTGCGAGCGCGTGCAGCGCATGGTGGGCGGCTCGGGCAAGCAGTCCCATTACGCCGTGGTCGTCGCCGACATCGAGCGGCTCAGCATCATCAACGATTCCTTCGGTCGCCGCACCGGCGACCTGCTGCTGCAGCACGTGGCCGACCGGTTGAAGCGCCAGTTCCCGCAGACCGACCAGATCGCACACTTCGGCGGCGGCACCTTCGCGCTGCTGCGCGCGCAGGGCTTGCGCACCGCCGAGGAAATCCGCACCGTCGCGCAGCGGCATACGCAGCGGCTGTTCGGCGAGCCATTCGAGATCGAGGGGCATCGCATCCCCGTCACGGTGCGCTGCGGCTTCGCGCTGTGCCCGGATCACGGTGCGGACGCGATGACGCTGGTGCAGAACGCCGAGGCCGCACTGCGGCACGGGCGCGTGACGGGGCAGCAGCTGGTGGAGTACAGCCCGGCGGCGCGTTCCGAGAACGTCGGCCGGCTCGCGCTGGAACACCGCCTGCGCTTCGCGCTCGAGCGGCGCGAATTCGAACTGCACTACCAGCCCAAGGTAAACGTTGCGACCGGTCGCATCGAGGGCGCCGAGGCGCTGCTGCGCTGGCGCTGCCCGGAGGACGGACTGGTGATGCCCGGCGTGTTCCTGCCGCTGCTGGAGTCGGTCGGCCTGATCCTGCCGGTGGGCGAGTGGGTGGTGGAGCAGGCCGCGCGCGACTGCCGCGAGTGGCTGCAGGCGGGGCTGCCGCCGGTGCGCGTGGCCGTGAACATCGCGCCGGCACAGCTGCGTCATTCAGATTTCGAAAGCTGGTTCACGCAGACCGTCGCCTCGTGGACCACCCCCGACTGCGGGCTGGACATCGAAATCACCGAGGGCGTGCTCAACGAGGATTCACAGGCCGAGATCAGCAAGCTCACGCGCCTGCGCGAGGCGGGCATCCGCATCGCGATCGACGACTTCGGTACCGGCTACTCCTCGCTCAGCCGGCTGGCCGCGCTGCCCATCGACGTGCTGAAGATCGACCGCAGCTTCGTCAGGCAGTCGGTGGACAGTGAATCCGGCACCAGCCTGGTGAAGACCATCATCGTGCTCGCGCGCACCTTCAACATGACCACCGTGGCCGAAGGCGTGGAAACGCAGCTCGAACTCGAGCTGCTGCGACAGCTGGGCTGCGACCAGTCGCAGGGTTTCCTGCACAGCGCCGCGGTGCCGAAGGACGAGTTCGTGGCGATGATGCGGGCGGGCGCGGCAATTCCGCCGCAGCCAGCCACGCCGGTCGGACCGGTTCCCCACCGGCGCGGCGGCTAGGCTCTTCCGCTGCGGGTCAGAGCGACCCCACCCATCGCAGCAGTTGCGCGCGTTCCGTGGCGGAAAGCCGCTGGAACGCGCGCTGCGCGCCGGCCGCCTGGCCGCCATGCCACAGGATGGCCTGCTCCACGCTCGCTGCGCGGCCGTCGTGCAGCAGCGCGATATCGCCGAACTGCAGTGCCTGGGCGAGCCCCCACAGCGGCGCGGTGCGCCAGCGGACCGGCACGCCCGTGCCGTCGGCGCGATGGTCGGCGAGCGCTTCGCCCAGATCATGCACCAGCAGGTCGGTGCCGGCATCGATGCGCGCCTTTGCGCCGTCGATCGCCACCGGCAGCTCCAGGACATGGCAGGCCGCGCAACCGGTCTGCTCGAACAGGCGCCTGCCCGCGGCCTCGGTGTCGGCGGGCAGGACAGTGCGCGCCGGCACCGGCAGTTCGCGCTGGAAGGTGAGCACGGCCTGCAGGAATTCATCGGAGACCTCGGGCGTGCCGCCATTCGGCGCGGCGCGGCAGGCCACCTGCGTGGCGGTGCAGTCATCCTGCATGCGCGGGCGTGAGGTCAGGCCCATCTCCCGCGCGAAGGCGCGGCCAGTCTGGTCCTCCACGTCCCGCACTTCACCGCGCCAGCCGAAGCGACCCGCCGGCAGCTCGCCGCGCACCGCACGCGGCTGCTGCTCGCGGATGGCGCGCGGCGCGTCCGCCGGCACGGCCTCCAGCAGACCGACTCCGTAGATCTGCGGCGCGATGCGCGGCCGCAGGATGGTGGCGGCCGGCGGCGGGCCGTAGAGCAGGTGGGTGAGCGCATAGTGCGGTTCGCGCAAGGTCCAGCCGGTGCCGTCGTCGTAATGGCCATGACGCAGCGTCCAGTTCACTTCCACCTGGCCTTCGCGTGAATGATCGGGCAGCGCCGCGGTGTTGAGCACGGCGCCGTAGGGCATGCCAGGCGGTCCATCGAGCTGCATCACGAAGGAGTTCGACAATCCACCGTTTTCCGGCGGGCGCCCCCGCGCGCCATTGTTGTGGCAGGTGTCGCAGCTGGCCGCGACATACAGCGGACCCAGGCCATCGCGCCGCCCGGCGCGTGGCGTGCCCGCCGCGACCCACGAGGTGTTGAACACGAGCAGGCCCAGATCGAAGGCGGCCTGCTGCTGCGGCGCCAGCGCGCGGCGCGGCGGCGGATCGCGGCGATCGGGCAGTGCGACGCGCCCGGTGAATCCGCCTGTTCCGACCGCTGCAAGGGTGGCGGGCAGCAGCGCGCACAGTGCGGCGGCGAGATGCCTAGGTGCCGGGCGCGGCAACGGGTGTCACTGTCAGCCGCGCCGTATCTTCGGAAGCGGCGGCAACCTGCAGTGTCAGCTCCACGCCTGCCGGCAGGTCGTAGACGACGATCTTGTGCGGGCCGGCGCATTGCCGCTGCCCGTTGAAATCCAGCGCCGGAAGCGACCTGCCATCGCTCACCACGTCGAGCCAGAAGGCCGCATCGATGGCCACCCGATACGCGCCGGCACGTGCCACCTTCAGTCTCAGCAGGCCGCCGTAGGCGCCATCGGCGAGCTGTTTCTTGCCGGGCGGGGCCGCGTAACGGATGGCTTCCTGTGGCTGCAGCGTGAGCGCGTACAGCGTGCCGGTGGCGATGGACGGCGCGGCCTGCACTGTCGCGGCGGCGTCGAGCGGTGTCGGCGCGGTGGCGAACAGACGTACCTCGTTCGATACATCCCATTTGTATTCGCCGCAGGCGTCGGCGCCGAACGCGGCGCCGGCCCACAGCACGCAGGCCGCCGCGCGGGCGGCGCATGCCACCGCGCGCAGCGCCTGGTTCAAGGAATGCCGAAGCCGTATTTGACGAAGATGGCCCGCGCCTTCTCGCCGTGCAGGAATTTCACGAAGGCGGCGGCATCCGGGCCGCCATGCGTGGTGACGGCCGCGGGATAGGAGATCGGATCATGCGAGCTGGCCGGGAAGGTATCCACCACGCGCACCTTCCCGCTGGCTTTGGCATCGGTGGAATAGACGATGCCCAGCGGTGTCTCGCCGAGGGCCACGAAGTTCAGCGCCGAGCGCACGTTCTCGGCTGCGACGATGCGGTCGGCGACGCTGTCCCACACGCCCAGGCTGGTCAGCGCGGCCCTGGCATACTTGCCCACCGGCACGCTGGCCGGATCGCCGGTGGCAATGCGGCCCTTCTCGCCCAGGGCCTGCGCCAGCTTGAACTTCGGACCGATCTTCAGTTCGAGCTTGCTGTCGGCGGGCGCCACCAGTACCAGCGCGTTGGTGGCCACGTCGGCGCGGGTGTCCGGCTGGATCAGCTTGCGCTCGGCGAGGTAGTTCATCCAGTCCTCGTCGGCCGAGACGAAGGCGTCGGCCGGCGCGCCGGCTTCGACCTGCCGCGCCAGCGCGGAGCTGGCGGCATACGAGAAGCGCACCTCCACCTTGCTGTCTTCCTTGTATGTCCGGCCGATTTCGTCCAGCACGTCGGTGAGCGAGGAGGCGGCGAACACGGTGACGACGCGATCGGCCGCATGTCCGGCGGCGCCGGCCAACAGCAGCAGCAGGCCGGCGAACAGGGAGGTATTCTTCCGCATGACAGGGGTCTCCGTTGCACGGGATTTCGTTGTTCCCGAAAGAATATAACCCATGGCCAAGCCGCACGCACATATCCGCCTGGATTTCTCCGGCACCTGCTCGATAGGCCCCGGCAAGATCGGCCTGCTCGAAGGCATCCAGCGCACCGGTTCGCTGTCGGCCGCGGCGCGCGCGCTGGGCATGAGCTACCGCCGCGCGTGGCTGCTGCTGCACAACACCAATGAGGGTTTCCAGGAGCCGGTGGTGGAGCTGTCGGTGGGCGGCCGGGACGGCGGGGGCACGCAGCTCACGGAATTCGGGCGGCGGCTGGTGGCCGATTACCGCGCGTTCGAGGCGTCGGTCGACCAGCTGGCGGCGGCGGCCTTCGAGAGCATCCAGACCAGCGGTCGGCCGCCGGCGGAGTCGGCGAGCGGGCGGCGTCCGGTGGCGCGTGCACTGCCGCGCCGGGGACGCGGCGCGCGCTGATTCAGAACCAGAACGACAGGAAGAACTGCAGGATGTCCGCGCTGTACGAGTACAGCGGCTCGGTGCCGGCCTGGACGGTGCCGGGTGGATAGTTCCTGAGGTCGCGGAACTGGCCGTAGTCGATCCGCATGCGGTCGAAGCGCAGGTTGGCCGTGCCGCGCTTGAGCCATGAGGTCCAGTCAACCGGGAATTCGTACGCGGCGCCGAGGCCGACGGTATTGCTGGTCAGCGCCGAATACGCGCGGTCGCGCGCCATGAAATTCTGCGCGTTCTGGTACGGGAACAGGTCGCTGAAGAAGTCCGCGCTGTTCTGCGTGGAGAAGCGGTACGAGCCGGAAAACACCCAGCGCGGTCCCCAGGGATGGGTGTACTCGATCTCCGCCGTGTGCGCATCGATGCCCCAGGTGTCCGTGTAATAGCGGTACCGGCCATCCAGCGACGCGCGCCACGGCAGGTAGTACTTCAGGCGCAGCGCCACCGCGTTGCTGGTGCGGGTGCGCGGGAATACTTCCGGCGCGAATGCATAGGTGTCGCCGGCCGAGCCGGTGCATACCGGCTGGCAGTAGCGGATGGAACGATAGGGATTCTGCAGGTATCCCTGCTCGGTGATCGCCTCGTAGTCGATCGAGGCAAGCAGGTTGCGCGTGAGCACCTGGGTGAGGCCGAAGCGGTAGTCGCGGCGCTGTACCTCGTCGTGGAAGTCCGGCCT
>DATJXQ010000068.1:0-2384 GCA_035500015.1 Steroidobacteraceae bacterium | reverse complement strand
GGTTCTCCTCGGCCAGCGGCGTGCCGCCGGGTTCGCGCGTGGCGCACACCGTGCGACCGGCTGCGGCGAGCGCGGTGACGAGCTCGCGCTGCAGGCTGGATTTGCCGGCACCCTCGATGCCTTCCAGCGTGATGAAACGGCCGCGCGTCATGGCTTGCCGCCCTGCGCGTCCGGCGCCGCGGCCTGCTGGTCGAGCACCGGACCGGTGTGCAGGCGCTGCAGGTAGCGCTGCAGCGCGCGGCTGTGCTCGGCGTAGGTGGCGGAAAAATAATGCCCGCCGCTGCCGTCGCCGATGGCCACGAAGAACAGCGCGTCGGTCTTCTCCGGATTCAGCGCCGCGATGATGGCCTCGCGGCCCGGCAGCGCCACGGGAGTGGGCGGCAGGCCGGCGCGCGTGTAGGTGTTGTAGGGCGTATCGGTGGTCAGGTCGCGCTTGCGGATGTTGCCGTCGTAGTGATCACGGATGCCGTAGATCACCGTGGGATCGGATTGCAGGCGCATGCCCTTGCGCAGGCGATTGATGTACACGCCAGCCACGCGGGCGCGTTCGGCGGCGAGGCCGGTCTCCTTCTCGATGATGGAAGCCAGGATCAGCGCCTCATCGGGCGTGGCCAGCGGCAGGCCGGGCTGCCGCGCGTCCCAGGCCTGCTGCAGTATCTTCTGCTGCGCATCGAAGGCCATGCGCAGGATCTGCAGGTCGGAGGTCGCGCCGACCGCGTACTCGTAGGTGTTGGGGGCGAAGCGGCCTTCGGCCGCGACGCCCGGCGCACCCAGTTCCGCCATGAGCTGCGCGTCGCTGTGGCCGGCGAGGGTGTGGCGCACGTCGGGAAGGCTGGCGAGCAGCGCCCGCATCTGCGCCACCGTCCAGCCCTCCACGATGGTGAGTTGTGCCATCTCCACCTTGCCCTCCACGAGCTGGTGCAGGATTGCGAGGGGTGTCTGTCCCGGCTCGACGCGATAGCGGCCGGCCTGGATGCCGCGATGCTCCAGCGCATCCGGCCGGATGAACCGCAGGTACCACTCCAGATACCGCGGATTGTCCACCAGCTGCTTCTGCTGCAGCAGCGCCAGCGCAGTACGCAGGCTTGCCCCCTGCGGGATCACGAACACCTGCGTGGCCGTTGCGGTGCCGGGCCTGGTCGCCGCCGCATCGACTTGTCCCCGGAGCCAGCAGGCCACGCCGCCGGCCAGCAGCAGGCAGAACAGCAGCAGCGCCAGCAGCAACCGCCTAGTCTTCAAGCCCGGCCACCCTCCCCGCCAGCTCGGCCAGCCGCGCGCTGCGCGCCAGCGGCCGGCCATCGAGTTCATCGGCGTCCACCAGGCCAAGGCGGGCGTTGCTCAGCGCCAGTGCGCTGGCGCGTTCGAGGACCTCGAACGGCAGTTCCGCCACGCGCAGCACCATGCCCAGGCGTGCGGCTTCCCGAAGCACGGCTGCGCGCAGCACGCCGGCGACTCCGCAGCGATCGAGCGCGGGCGTCACGATCTCACCATCCAGCTCGAGGAACACATTGCTCATGGTGCCCGAGATGAGCAGCCCCGAGCTACTGGCCAGCAGGCCCTCGAAGGCATCGCCGCCGGCCATGGCCTGGCGCGCCAGCACCTGTTCCAGCCGGTTGCAGTGCTTCAGGCCAGCCAGCTGCGGATTTTCGCCCAGACGGTTGCGCAGCGAACGCACCCGCAGCGGCGTCGGCGGCTCCGCCGCATCCGGTGGCGCGAACACCGCCAGGATCGAGGTGGCGCGTTCCCCACCGGTGGGCCCGTAGCCGCGCGCCACGGCCACGCCGCGCGACAGCTGCAGCCGCAGCAAGGCCTCGCCATGGGCGGCCGCCAGCCGGCGCGCCTCCTCCCAGATGCGCGGCAGCTCCGCGTTGAAGCCGAGGCGGCGGCATCCTTCCGCCAGGCGCGCCGCGTGCAGCGCCTCGAAACGGACCCGGCCGTGCCGCACGACCATGGTCTCGAACAGGCCGTCGCCGTACTGCATCCCGCGGTCCAGCGGCCAGCTTGCAGTGCTGGACTGGTGGTCCACCAGCAATTCGCGCAGTCCGTTCATCGGGTCAGCGCCAGCACCATGCCGCGGGCCTTGGCGCGCGATTCGGCCAGCTCGCGCTGTGGATCCGAATCCGCGACGATGCCGGCGCCGGCGCGGAATTCCAGCTGCCTGCCATACAGCGACATGGTGCGGATCAGGATGTTGAAGTCGCCCGAACCATCGTGATTGAGGTAGCCCAGGCTGCCCGTGTAGGGGCCGCGCGGCGCATCCTCCAGCTCGGCGATGATCTGCATGCAGCGCACCTTGGGCACACCGGTGATGGTGCCGCCAGGAAATACCGCGCGCAGCGCCTCGGCTGGCGACACGCCGGCGCGCAGCTCGCCGGTGACGTTCG
>DATJXQ010000067.1:0-14051 GCA_035500015.1 Steroidobacteraceae bacterium | reverse complement strand
TGAAGCCCGGCGCCAACGTGGGCATCGGCACCGACCACACGCTGTTCGCGCTGGTGAACGGCAAGGTGGAGTTCAAGACGAAGGGCGCCGAAGGCCGCACCTTCGTCAGCGTGGTGCCGAACGCCTGAACCGGGCTGGTATCGCCCGATCACTGCAGACCCCGGCCTTGCGCCGGGGTTTGCGTCTCCGGGCCCCGTGCACGCCATGAAGTTCATCGAGGAAGCCAGGTCGAGGATGCCTGCCCAATGAAATTCGTCGACGAAGCCACCATGAAAGTGCAGGCCGGCAACGGCGGGCGCGGCTGCGTCAGCTTCCGGCGCGAGAAGTTCGTGCCCTTCGGCGGGCCGGATGGCGGCGATGGCGGCAGCGGCGGCAGCGTGTTCCTGCGCGCCAAGGACGGCATCAACACGCTGGCGGATTTCCGCATCCAGCGCACTTACAAAGCAAAGAACGGCGAGGGCGGCTCGGGCAACGACTGCACCGGGCGCGGCGGGGAGGATCTCTACGTCGACGTGCCGGTGGGCACCACGGTGACCGACGCGGAGACCGGCGAGGAACTCGGCGACCTGAAGGCCGCCGGCCAGCAGCTGAAGGTCGCGCAGGGCGGCAAGGGCGGTTTCGGCAACACGCGCTTCAAATCCAGCACCAACCGCGCGCCGCGGCAGTTCGGGTCGGGGCTGCCCGGCGAGAAGCGCATGCTGAATTTCGAGCTGAAGGTGATCGCCGATGTCGGGCTGCTGGGCCTGCCCAATGCCGGCAAATCCACGCTGATCCGCGCGGTGTCGGCCGCGCGGCCGCGCGTGGCGGATTATCCCTTCACCACGCTGTATCCGAACCTGGGCGTGGTGGACGTGGGCCAGCACCGCAGCTTCGTGATGGCCGACATCCCGGGGCTGATCGAGGGCGCCGCGGAAGGCGCGGGCCTGGGGCATCGCTTCCTGAAGCATCTGCAGCGCACGCGGGTGCTGTTGCACCTGATCGACATCGCGCCGCCGGATCCGGCCGCCGATCCGGTGGGCGACGCGCAGGCCATCGTCGGCGAACTGAAGAAGTACGACCCGCAGCTGGCCGCGAAGCCGCGCTGGCTGGTGATCAACAAGATCGACCTGCTGCCGGCGCAAGAGGCGCGCGAACGCGCGATGCAGATCGTGCGGGCGCTGCGCTTCACCGGGCCGGTGTTCCTGGTGTCGGGCGCCACGGGCGAAGGTACGCGCGGGCTGGTCGAGGCGGTGATGGAGCTGCTGGAGGCGCTGGCCGCCGGTCGCGAGCCGCAGGTGAAGGGCACACTCGTGGTGCCATTGCCGGCGAAGAAGGCACCGCAGAAGACGCCGGGAAAGATTGCGGCAAAGCGCAAGGCATCCGCCCGCCGGAATTGATCACGCTCCGGTGGCGATGATCTGGTTCAGCGTCTCGCAGGTCAGCGCGAGGACGTCTTCCGGAACGCGCCGCCATGGGTGGGGGCGGGCCCTGCGGGCGCGCCAGTCGAAGGCTTTCGGCTGGTGGCCGAGGATGTAGCTGACCACTCGCCTGGGTCCCTCGACACGGATGGCGAACGGATTGGTGGCGTTGAAGCCCGCAGTGGTCATGGGCAGGCCGATCACGATGCCGGTGCGTTCATTGAATTGCCTTGGCGACAGCACCAGCAGTGGCTGCACGTCCTTCATCTCGCGACCGGCCTGGGGATTGCAGTCGATCCAGATCATGTCCGCGCGATCCGGCGACCACTGTTGCCGGGCCATCACCAGGTCTCGCCAGCCACCGGGCGCACCGCCATGGCCTCACCGCCATGGCTGGCCGGATCGAAGGCGGCGAGCTTCTGTGCCAGCGTCAGTTTCGGTTCGCCGACCGGCTTCACCAGCAGCCCTTCGTCCGCCAGCGAGAGCTCCACCGGCTGTCCCGCGGCCAACCGCACCGACCGCGCCAGGACCGCGGGAATCCTCACCGCAAGGCTGTTGCCCCATTTCTGCACTGTCAGAGTGGTTTTGGTCATTCCGGGCTCCGCCCGTTGAAGTATCAACGCGTTTATACGTGGAGATCCCGGCGCGCGCAACGGCCGGATCGGCGCAGACGCCGCAGAAATACAGGTGGACGGTTCGCCTCACCCGTGCCCCGCATCGCCGCGATGGCCGCCCCGTCAAGTCCGCCGCATCAGCGGCGGCCGAAGCGGCGCCGTATCGAATGCGCGATGATGCCGACCTCCCGGACCCGCAACGCCAGCGCGGTGGCCACGTATGCCGAGCCCGCGAGCAGCATGACCACGCCCAGCCGCAGCGCCCTGGCCGGGAAGGACTGCGCCGCCCAGTCTTCCAGCCAGTAGTGCTCACCCGCCCAGGCGACGACGGCCAGCGCGGTGCCCGCCACCAGTACCTTTGCCAGCGTGGCGAGCAACAGCCTGGTATCCAGCGACTGCAGCTGCCGCCGCATGAACACGTACAGCAGCAGGAAGTTCGCGGTGGCGATGCAGGCAGTCGAGGCCGCGAGACCGCGATGGCCCCAGCCCAGCCGGGTGACGAACAGCCAGCACAGCAGCGCATTGAGCCCCATGGCGAGCAGGCTGATCAGCATGGGTGTGCGCCGCTGGTTCACCGCGTAGAACGCGTTCACCAGCACCTTCATGGTGGCGTAGGCACACAGGCCGAATGCGTACAGTTGCAGCGCGCCGGCCGCCTGCACGGTCTGGAGCACGGTGAACCGGCCGTGCTGGTACAGCACCGACATGATGGGCTCGGCCAGCACGATGAGCCCGATGGTTGCCGGAACCGTGAGCACGAAGGAAAGCCGCATGGCGCGCGCGAGTTCGGTCCTGAACTCCGTCATGTGCCCGTGGACTGCCAGCCGCGCCAGCACCGGCAAGGCAACGGTTCCCAGCGCCACGCCGAAAATGCCCAGCGGCAGCTGCATCAGGCGAAAGGCATTGTTGAGCCAGGTCATCGGTCCATCGCCCAGCCCCGATGCGAACTGGGAATTGACCAGCACGTTCACCTGCACGGAACTGGCGGCGATGACCGCCGGCCCCATCAGCCTGAGGATCTGGCGCATGCCATCGCTGCGCCAGTGCAGGTCGGGCCGGAAGTGGTACCCGACGCGGCGCAGCGACGGCAGCTGCACGCCCAGCTGCAGGATGCCGCCGATCAATGTGCCGATGGCCAGGCCCAGCAGCGCCCGCGGGCCGAACGAGGGATCCAGCCACCAGCTGACCGCGACGCCGCCGGCGATGGAACCGATGTTGAAGAAGCTGGAGGCCATGGCCGGCATGCCGAACACATTGCGCGCATTGAGCATGCCCATGACCAGCGCGGCCAGCGAGACCAGCAGGATGAACGGGTACATCACGCGCACTAGCGGAATGGTCATCGCCGCCTTGGCCGGGTCGAAGAGGGGTGCGACGAAGTGCACCAGCAACGGCGCGCTCAATATTCCGAGCACGGTCAGCGCGCTCATGAATATCGTCACCAGTGTCATGACCTTGTTGGCGAGCTGCCAGGCCGCGCGCTCGCCGTCGGTGACGATGGTCCGCGAAAACACCGTGACGAAGGCCGTGGAGAGCGCGCCTTCGGCGAACAGGTCGCGCAGCAGGTTGGGAATGCGGAAGGCGGCGATGAAAACATCCATGTCGCGCCCGCCGCCGAACAGCGCGGCGAATACCGTTTCACGCACCAGGCCGAGCACGCGGCTGCACATGACGGCGATGCCGATGAGGCCGGCCGCCCTGGTATTGATGCGCTCCTTGCCGACGGCGGCGTTGGGCGCGGGCGCGGGCGCTTCAGACATGGGGGTCATGATACGTGAGCGCGCAATGAACGAGGCCCGCGCGCAGCGGGCCTGGTTCACCAAATCGTCAATGCCCTGGCGGGCGGGCTTACTTGCTGGCGGCCCTGGCGCGGGCGGCCAGCCGGCTCTTGTGGCGGGCGGCCTTGTTGCGGTGGATGAGGCCCTTGCTGACCATGGCGTCGATCACGGGCTGCGCCTCGTTGAAGGCGGTGCGCGCGCCATCCTTGTTGCCGGCGGCCGAGGCTTCCACGGACTTGCGGATGGCACTGCGCAGGCGCGAGCGGTTGGCCACGTTGTTGGCGCGGTGCTTGACCGCCTGACGGGCTGCCTTCTCTGCCGACTTGGTGTTGGCCACGCTGCAAATCTCCGGGAAACAAAACCGCCTTTTTGGGGCCGCGTAGTGTGGGCAGGGGCCGGTCGGAAGTCAACCGCGGGGCCGCTGTTTTCGCCGCCAAGTTGCTGGCCCGGCGCGTCTTTTCCGGGGTGGTTCTGCTAGGCTGCCGGCGCGATGAGTCGCCCCCCATGGAAGCATGCCAAGGCCGCCGGTTGCCGCTGGCGGCACCGGATCGTCCGATGAGGCTGCTGCGTGGCTGGCGCAGTGCCGGTACGACCGGTTACGTCGCCGCGATCGGCGGGTTCGACGGCATCCACCTTGGCCATCGCGCGCTGCTTGCGCGCACGCGCGAACTGGCGCGCGCGCAGGGGCTGGCCAGCATGGTGGTCTCGTTCGAACCGCTGCCCAAGGAATATTTCGCGGCCGGCGACCCGCCGGCACGGCTCACCAATTTCCGCGAGCGCTGGCGCCTGCTCGAGCAGCACGGGCCCGATGCGCTGTGGCTGCTGCATTTCAATGCCCGGTTGCGCGCGCTGCATGCCGCGGAGTTTGTCGCGTTGCTGCGCGCGGGCGGCGTGCGGCACATCGTCATCGGCCATGACTTCCGCGCCGGCTACCGTGGCGAGGCGAGCGCGCAATGGTTCCGCGACCAGGCGCCGGCGCTGGGCCTGGGCGTGGAAATCGTGCCGCCGGTGACCGGCGCGGGCGTGCGTGTCGGCAGCAACCTGATCCGCGAGGCACTGGTGGCCGGCGACCTGCCGCTGGCCGCGCAGCTGCTCGGGCGCCCCTATACCATGCGCGGCCGGGTGGTGGCGGGCGACCGGCTCGGCCGGCAGTTCGGCTTTCCCACCGCCAACCTCAGGCTGGCGCGACGGCGGGCCCCGCTGGACGGTATCTTTGCGGTTCGCGTGCGCGGCGCCGGCCATGCGGCGGCGGCCGGTGATGGCACGGCGGCGCCGGAATTGCCCGGCGTGGCCAGCGTGGGCACCCGTCCGACCGTGGGCGGCGTCACCCCGCTGCTCGAGGTGCACCTGTTCGATTTCGCGGGTGACCTGTACGGCCGCGAGCTGGAAGTGGAGTTCGTGGCGCGGTTGCGCGATACGCTGCGCTTCGACGACGTGGAGGCGATGATCGCGCAGATGCAGCGCGACGCCGCGGCCGCGCGCGCGGCACTGGCGGGTTGAGTTTCCGTAAAGAAGGTAAGGGCAGTGGCGGATTACAAGAGCACGGTGAACCTGCCGCAGACGGACTTCGCGATGAAGGCCGATCTGGCGCGGCGCGAACCGCTGATGCAGAAGTGGTGGGAAGACAACGACATCTACGGGGAGCTGCGGCGCGTGGCGAAGGGCCGCCCGCGTTTCGCGCTGCATGACGGTCCGCCGTACGCCAACGGTGCCATCCATCTCGGCCATGCCGTCAACAAGATCCTGAAGGATCTGGTGGTCAAGTCGCGCACGCTGGATGGCTACGATTCGCCCTACGTGCCCGGCTGGGACTGCCACGGCCTGCCCATCGAGTTGCAGGTGGAGAAGAAGCACGGCCGCGTCGGGCAGAAGCTCGACGCGCGTGCCTTCCGCGCCGCCTGCCGCGCCTACGCGCAGGAACAGCTGGACCTGCAGCGCCGGGATTTCCGGCGTCTCGGCGTGCTCGGCGACTGGGATCATCCCTACGTCACCATGGATCCGGCCTACGAGGCGCAGCAGCTCCGTGCGCTGGGCAGGGTGATCGCCAACGGGCACGTGTACATCGGCGCCAAACCCGTGTACTGGTGCCTGGATTGCCGCTCCGCGCTGGCCGAGGCGGAGGTGGAGTACGAGCCGCATCATTCGCCGGCCATCGACGTGGCTTTCCGCATCGTGGATGAGGCGGATCTTGCGCGCCGTACTGGCGCGCGCGCCGGTGTCGTGGCGGGTGCGTCGGTGGTCATCTGGACCACCACGCCATGGACGCTGCCGGCCAACGAGGCCGTGGCGTTGCGCGCCGACTTCACCTACCTTCTGATGGAGTTCACGCGCGCTGGAACGCGTCGCCGCGTGGTGCTGGCCGAGGGCCTCGCGCCCGCGTGCCTGGCGCGCTATGACGTGGCCGCGGGCGAGGCGCGCGAACTGGCGCGCTTCGAGGGCCGCGCGCTGGAGGGACTGAAGCTGCGGCATCCCTTCCAGGATCGCGAAGTGCCGGTGATCCTCGGCGACCACGTCACGCTGGAAGCCGGCACCGGCGCCGTGCACACCGCGCCGGCGCATGGCCTGGATGACTACAACGCGGGCCGCCGCTACCAGCTGCCGGTGGTCAGCCCGGTGCAGGGCGATGGCCGCTTCAAGCCCGACTTGCCGCTGGTCGGCGGCATGAAGCTCGAGGAGGCCGGCCGGCTGATCATCGACACGCTCGCGGCAAATGGCGCGCTGCTGCACCACGTGAAGATCGAGCACAGCTATCCGCATTGCTGGCGGCACCACACGCCGGTGATCTTCCTCGCCACGCCGCAATGGTTCATCTCCATGGACCGCAACGGCCTGCGCGCCAATGCGCTGCGCGATATTCCGCGCACCCGCTGGATACCGGCCTGGGGCGAGCAGCGCATCGCCGGCATGATCGAGGGCCGGCCGGACTGGTGCATCTCGCGCCAGCGCACCTGGGGCGTGCCCATCGCGGTGTTCGTGCACCGCGAGAGCGGCGAGCTGCATCCGCGCACGCCGCAGCTGATCGAAGAGGTGGCCGGGCGCGTCGAGCGCGGCGGCATCGACGCCTGGTTCGAGCTCGAGCCCGGCGAGTTGCTGGGCGCGGAGGCGGAGCAGTACCGCAAGGTCACCGACGTGATGGATGTATGGATGGATTCGGGCGTCAGCTTCGACGTGCTCGGCCGGCAGCGGCCGGAACTGGCCGCGCCGCTGGAGATGTACCTGGAAGGCTCGGACCAGCACCGCGGCTGGTTCCACAGCTCGCTGCTGGTCTCGGAGGCCATGTACGGGCAGGCCCCGTATCGCAGCGTGCTCACCTACGGGTTCACCGTGGACGAGAAGGGCCGCAAGATGTCCAAGTCGCTGGGCAATGTGGTGGCGCCCGACAAGGTGTTGAACACGCTGGGCGCGGACGTGCTGCGGCTGTGGGTGGCGGCCACCGACTACACCAGCGAGATGAGCGTCTCGGAGGAAATCCTCAAGCGCAGCTCGGATGCCTACCGGCGCATCCGCAACACCGTGCGCTTCCTGCTGGGCAATCTCGCCGGCTTCGAGCCGGCACGCGACGCGGTGCCGATGAGCGAGCTGATCGACTTCGACGCCTGGGCGATTCGCCGCGCATCGCAGCTGCAGCAGGAGATCGTCGCGGCCTACCGCGACTGCCAGTTCCACATCGTCTACCAGCGCGTGCACAACTTCTGCGTCAACGACCTGGGCGGGCTGTACCTGGACGTGCTGAAGGACCGCATGTACACCACGCCCGCCGCCGGCCGCGCGCGGCGCTCGGCGCAGACCGCCATGCAGCACATCCTGCAGGCCATGGTGCGCTGGATCGCGCCCATCCTGTCGTTCACGGCGGAGGAGATCTGGCAGGAAATGCGCAAGACCGATCCCCGGCCCGCGAAGTCGGTGTTCCTGGCCACCTGGCATGAATTTCCGCAGCTGCCTGTGCCGGCCATCGACTGGGATGCGCTGATCACGCTGCGCCAGGCGGCGCAGCGCGAGCTGGAGAAATTGCGCGAGGCGGGCACCATCGGCGCACCGCTGGAAGCGGTGCTGGATGTCTCCGCACTGCCGGAACTGGCGCGGCGCTACGCGGCGCTGGGCAGCGAGCTGCGTTTCCTGACCATCACCTCGGGTGTGTGCGTGCATGAGGTGCACGCCGCGCCGGATGATGCGGTGGCGGCCGAAGCCGGTACCGCGGTGATCCCGGGCCTGTGGCTGTCGGCGCGGCGCAGCAACGGCAACAAGTGCGTGCGCTGCTGGCACCTGACCGACGATGTGGGCAGCGATCCGGCGCATCCGCAGCTGTGCGCGCGCTGCGCCGGCAATGTGTCGGGCCGGCCGGAGGTGCGCCGCCATGTCTGAACCAGTTCGCGGCTGGCGCCGATCGGGGCTGCTGTGGTGGCCGCTGGGCCTCGGTGCGCTGCTGCTGGACCAGGCCAGCAAGGAGCTGATCCGGCACCAGCTGCAGCTGCACGAATCGATCTACCTGTTGCCCGTGTTCAACATCGTGCACGCGCGCAATTACGGCGCCGCGTGGAGCTTCCTGGACGTGCCGGGCGGCTGGCAGCGCTGGCTGTTCACGCTGTTTGCGCTGGCCGTGGCCGGGGGGCTGCTGCTGGCGCTGCGCCGCGCCGGCGGGCTGGTGCACCGCCCGCAGAACGCCGGATTGATGCTGATCGTCAGTGGCGCGCTGGGCAATGCCGTCGACCGCCTGCGCCATGGCTACGTGGTCGATTTCATCCAGGTGCACTGGCATTCAGCCTACTTTCCGGCCTTCAACGTGGCCGACAGTTGCATTACGGTGGGCGCCGGGTTGATCCTGCTGGAGGCGCTGCTCGAGTGGCGGCGCGAACGTCATTCCACCGGGGGACACGGGGGGTGAGCGGCATGCAGATACTGCTGGCGAGTCCGCGCGGCTTCTGTGCCGGCGTGGACCGGGCCATCGACATCGTCGAGCGTGCCATCGAGCTGTTCGGCGCGCCCATCTACGTGCGCCACGAAGTGGTGCACAACCGCCACGTGGTCGAGCGGCTGCGCGACCTGGGCGCGCGTTTCGTCGAGGAGCTGCACGAGGTGCCCGACGGGGCCACGGTGATCTTCTCCGCGCATGGCGTTTCCAGCAGCGTCGAGGCGGAGGCCAGGCGCCGCGGCTTCACCGTGTTCGACGCCACCTGTCCGCTGGTCACCAAGGTGCACCTGGAAGTGGCGCGCTATGCCCGCGACGCGCGCGATGTCGTGCTGATCGGCCATGCCGGGCATCCCGAGGTCGAGGGCACGATGGGGCGTTTCGATGCCAGCTTCGGCGGCGGCATCCACCTGGTGGAGGACGTGGAGGGGGCGCGCCGGCTCAGCGTGCGGCGGCCCGAGACACTGGCCTTCGTCACGCAGACCACGCTTTCCGTGGATGATACCCAGGCCATCGTCGACGTGCTGCGCGAACGCTTTCCGCACCTGCAGGCCCCGCGCGTCGAGGACATCTGCTACGCCACGCAGAACCGCCAGGACGCGGTGAAGCAGCTGCTGACCTCCTGCGACGTGCTGGTGGTGGTCGGCTCGGCGGCCAGTTCCAATTCCAACCGCCTGCGCGAGCTGGCCGACCGCGCCGGCATTCCGGGTTACCTGGTGGACGGCCCGGCCGACCTGCGGCGCGAGTGGTTCGCGGGCCGCAGCGCGGCCGGCGTCACCGCCGGCGCCTCGGCGCCGGAACTGCTGGTGCAGCAGGTGGTGGCACAGCTCAAGGCCTGGGGCGGCGCGGAGCCGCGCCAGATCGTCGGGCGTGAGGAAAACATCGTGTTCAGCCTGCCGAAGGCACTGCGTCCCGCGGCCGCGCGCGGTTAGCTAGCGCCAGCACTGCGTGGTGGCATCCCGGCCCGCGGCGTCCGTGGCGCCGCGGGTGCCGATGTCGTCGAGCATGAGCGTGGCACAGGCCAGGTCCGCGGCCTGTCGTCCTTCCGGCAGCGCGCGTGCCGAGGCCGTGTAGTGCTGGCCATCCCCGCCGAGGCTCACCGCCAGCTCGTAGTCGCCGGCGCTGCTGCGCGCGGCGAGGCCGAGTCCGCCATCTGCCGCGGCCAGCGTGAGCGCATCCGTATACGTGCTGGTGGCCTGGTAGTGCAGTTCCTCGGAGTGCTGGATGGCCAGCAGCGCGAGCCTGGCATCATTGCGCTGCGCACGCCGGATGATGGCGCCATAGCCCGGCCACGCGATGGCGGCGAGCAGGGCGGCGATGGCCAGCGCCACCAGCAGCTCCAGCAGCGAGAAACCACGCTTCATTCGGCATCCTCGCGCCGCCACCAGGTGCGGTGCGGCCGCAGATCCACGTCGCAGGCGGCGACGGGCGTATCGCCGAAGGCGCAGCGCGCGCTGGTGGCCTCGGTACCTGCCGGCGGCATCGTGAGCGTGAAGGAGGCGCTTGCCGCCAGCTCTGGTGAGAGCGGCTGGCGCCAGTTGCCGGTCGCGTCCACTGTCAGCCTTGGCGAGCCCAGATCCAGTGCCGCCACGGTGAATGCGGAGCGGCAACCGGGCGTGATGCCCGATTCGGCCACGGCGAACACCACGCGGCCGGCCACGGTCAGCGAGGCCGACAGCACATCGCCGCTGCCCAGCTCGACGAACCAGCCCGCGGAGATGGCCACGTCCGCCGGTGTGCCGGCGGTGATCCGCAGCAAGTCCGCCTCGCGCACTGGCTGCCAGGCGCGATACTGCGCATCGTCCCAGGCCACGAACGGGGCGCTGTCCCGCAGCACGTAGAAGCGGTTGTTGGCGCCGCTGCGGCCCGGCGCGGCCGTGCCGATCGCCACGTTGAACCAGGGTGCCGCGCCGCCCGGCGCCATCAGCGACACATCAGCTGGCGCGAGGAAGCCGCGGCCGGCATCGTTGCTGAAATCGGCGAACACCGCGCCGCTGGCCCAGGAGGTGGCGGGAGCGCCATCGTGCAGGTCGAAGCGCCACAGCCGTCCGGCCATATCGCCCGCGTAGAGGCGGTCCTGCACGCCATCGTTGTCGGTGTCCAGCGCAATGAGGCTGCCGGCAAAGGGCGCGGTCATCGCGGGGAAGCGCTGCATCGCGCCGTCCGCGCCATCGGCCGACCACAGCAGCGCCCCGGTTGCCGCATCGACCACGCGCAGCGCCGGCGTGCTGCCGCCGATGAGCAGCGCGGGCCGCGTCGGGGCCGTGCCGATGCGCACCAGCAGCGGCACGGGAGTGTCGGGCAGGCAGGCAATGGATTCCGCGGCTGTTGCCGCCGCGCCCGCCAGCATCAGTACCGGCATCAGCAGCAGCAATGCCAGCTTCATGGCGCATCCGCCGGCATGATGCGCACCACGCCCTGCACCTGGGCCGAGCGCGCGCCGCGCGCCGCATGGCCGGTGCTGTGGATCTCGAAGCGCCGCGCGACCAGGCGCCCGGCGCTGAAACCCGCCGGCAGCGCATCCGCACCCACGGGACGCAGTTCCACGGTCACGCCCTGCTGCGGATCGACCACGGGATGCAGTTCGCGTGTATAGCCGGCGGCGGAATCTGCGGCGGCCAAGTCCTGCAGCGCGCCGTCGATGCCCAGATCCGCGAGCACGAAGGCGCTCTGCTGGCGCAGGCGCGTGCCTGCCAGCAGCGTGCCGAAAAACGCCTCGCGCAAGGTGGCGATGGTGTACAGGGCGATCACCGCCAGCATTGCCAGCACCGCCAGCAGCGCGAAGCCTTCAGTCCGCGGGCGCATTGCGCAGCGCGAATTCGCGCGTGATGGTGAGCCGGCGCAGCGGCTCATGGAAACGCAGATCGCCCTGGTCGGGCCGCACCGTGAGCGTGAGGCGCAGGCTGCGCGGCGCGGCGGGCGTGGGCAGCGGTTCGGCTTGCAGGGCTTCCACACCGGGCATCACCTCCGTATCGATGAAGGCCGGCGCGCCGGCGCTGCTGCTCAGGGATTTCACGCGCAGTGCCGGCGTCGCAGCGTCGCCGTCGGCCTGGTTCGCCACGTAGTACACGCGCAGCAGCAGGTCGCGGCGTTCCTCGGCGGCGCCGGCCACGCTGGTGCCGGCGTCGTTCCACACCAGGCGGCCGCCGCTGGCCGAACCGAGCCACTGTGCGCGGCCCGCGGTGGCGGCGGTGAGCTGCGCCGAGACACGGCGAATCGTCAGTTGCGCCGAGTCTGGCAGAGCGCCGCCACCGCGCGCGGCGCAGGGCAGCGCGTATGCCGGCGCCACGGCCACCGGCTGGTCGAGTCGCTGCGGCAGTTCCAGCCCGCAGCCCTGCGCCGCGGCCGGAATGGCCGTGGACGGCAGTGCTGCCGGTGGCGGCGACGGACCGAAGTAGCCGGCCATCTGCAATTCCGGTTCCAGCGTGGCGAAGACATACTGCGCGCGTTCCTGCAGCAGCTGCTCGATGCTGGCCTCGTGCCACGCGGCGCCGCCGCGCGCCCACGCGGCGAGGCCGCCGGCCGTCAGCAGGCCCAGCAGCAGCGTTGCCACCAGCAATTCAGTGAGCGTGAAGCCGCGGCAATTCATGGCGGAGCAGCCCCGCTGGTCGCGAGCAAGGGCTGCACCAGCTGCAGCGCGGTGACGCGCGTATCTGCCGGCAGTTCGGCGCCGACGCGTGCGTTCCACGCGGCGAACAGCGGCTCGAGCGCAGCACCTGCCGGCTGGGCGTGGCGCTGCTCCAGGAAATCCGCAGCCAGATCGACGGCGTGGCCGGTGAGCGCGGCCGTGTGCGTGGCATGCATGCCGCGCAGCAGCGCGGCCAGCGCCGCCAGCAGCACCACGGTGAACAGCAGCAGCGCGACAAGGGCGTCGAGCAGTGCGAACCCGTTATGGATGCGATGTGACATGCCGTTTCCTCTGCTTGTCTGCAATGTAGTGGCGCGGTGCGCGCCTGTGTCGGCGCATTTCTGGCGCGCATTGCGCAATTCGTGCGGCGTCAGCCGGTCTGGCAGGTGGCGCCGGAAGTGCTGCGGGTGACGCGCGGCCGTCCGGTCTGGCTGATCACGATGGAGACCGCCTCGCCGGGCACCGCGCGGTGGCAGAACTGGAAGGTGACGGTCGTGGCGGTTCCAGCCTGCGGCTGGAATGCGGCATAGCCGCGCGTGCCGGTGACGAGGATGCCCGCCGGCACCTCCCAGCTCTGCAGCAGTTCATCGGCGGCTTCGCGATGGCCGTCGGTGCCGCCCGGCGCATTGGCGAACAGCAGCCAGGTACTCCCGCCGAAGCCGCAGGCGGCGCCGTCGGCGCTGGGGCACACCGTGACGCTCTGGCCGCGGGCCAGCGCCAGGCGCCGCGCCAGTTGCAAGGCCGCCAGCGTCTGGCTGGCTGCCGTGCGCAGCGCGGCTTCGCCGCGGTGGCGGACCAGGCCCGGGGCGGCCTGCGCCAGCAGGATCGCGCCGATGGTCATGGCCACCAGCAGTTCCGCCAGCGTGAAGCCCCGGTTGCGCATGTCCTGAGCCTGCCACCGGGGTCGCCGGCGCAGGTGGCGCATATCGGGCCGGATCGCCCCATTTCCCCGCGCCGGTCCATCCCCTAGAATGCGCGCCCGGCGCCGGAGTAGCTCAGCTGGTAGAGCACGTCATTCGTAATGATGGGGTCGTAGGTTCGATTCCTATCTCCGGCACCAGTTTTCCGTACCCATTCCTTGTCTGATTCGTCTGACAGACAGCTGGCCGTTCCATACATGGTGCGGCGGCGCGGCCGTGTGGTCAGCTCTTCACATGGGGAAGGGAATTGTCGCCGGGCTGCTGCTGATTGTGGCCGGCTGTGGTGGTGGCTCCAGCAGCGGTGGATCCGGCGGCACGGGAACCGGCGGTGGTGGCACGACCCCCGCATCGGGGCTGGACAGCCGTCCTTCCAATACCACCTGCCTGGCTGGTGCGGCGCCGTCCGTGTCGCTGGCGCTGCAGCCCGTGTTCGCCGGGCTCGGCAACTTCAACGAACCAATCATGATGCTGCAGGAACCGGCCAGTGCCGCGCACTGGTACGTGGTGCAGCATGACGGCCGCGTCTATGTATTCGACAACCAGCCGGATGTCACCACGAAGCGGCTGTTCATCGACCTGAACGCCGCGATCTCCGGAGAAAGCGACGGGGAAATGGGCCTGCTGGGTATGGCCTTCCATCCAGGCTGGCCCACCGATCCGCGCGTGTATTTCTCCTACACCACATACCTGGGTTCGCAGCTGGTATCGCAGATCGTGGAATACCGGACCCTGGATGGCGGGCAGACCGCGGACCTGAGCACCGCCAACGTGCTGTTGCAGGTCAGCCAGCCGGAAACCAACCACAATG
>DATJXQ010000066.1:0-21049 GCA_035500015.1 Steroidobacteraceae bacterium | reverse complement strand
TCACTTGCACTTACCCTGCACTTAAGTCGGGACTGGCCGACATATGGGGTCTCGCATGTATTTGAATTTATGGTGGAAAGGGAGGGACTCGAACCCTCGACCCCGGCATTATGAGTGCCGTGCTCTAACCGGCTGAGCTACCTTTCCAGGCGGGGGCGAGGATTCTCCGGACGCTCCCCGAAGGTGTCAAGCTGACGCCCGGAGCCCCGCGGCTTACACATTGAAGCGGAAGTGCATGACATCGCCCTCGCGCACGAGGTACTCCTTGCCCTCAAGCCGCAGCCGGCCGGCCTCCTTCGCACCGGCCTCGCCGCGGCAGGCGACGTAATCCTCGTAGGAGATCACCTCGGCGCGGATGAAGCCGCGCTCGAAATCGGTGTGGATCACGCCGGCCGCCTGCGGCGCGGTGGAGCCGGCCTTCACCGTCCAGGCGCGCACTTCCTTCGGGCCGGCAGTGAAATAGGTCTGCAATCCCAGCAGCTGGTAGGCGGCGCGGATCACACGATCCAGCCCGGGCTCGGCGAGGCCGAGGTCCTTCAGGAATTCGCCCTTCTCGGCATCGTCGAGCTGCGCGATCTCGGCTTCGATCGCCGCGCACACGGGCACCACCACCGCGCCTTCCTGTGTCGCCCGCGCACGCACCGCGTCAAGATAGGGATTGCCGCCGAAACCGCTTTCGGCGACGTTGGCCACGTACATGATGGGCTTCAGCGTCAGCAGGTGCAGTTCGCGCAAATCGGCGCGATCCTCGGGCGTAAGCGGCAGCGAACGCGCGGGCCGGCCCTGGTTCAGATGCTCCCGCACCTTCGCGAACAGGTCGCGCCGGCGCACCGCATCCTTGTCGCCGGCCTTGGCGGCCTTGGCCGCGCGGTCCACGGCCTTCTCCACGCTGGCGAGATCCGCGAGGCACAGCTCGGTGTCGATCACGTCGATGTCGGCGAGCGGGTCCACCTTGCCGGCCACGTGCACGATGTCGTCGTTGACGAAGCAGCGCACCACGTGCGCGATGGCATCGGTCTCGCGGATGTGCGCCAGGAACTGGTTGCCCAGGCCTTCGCCCTGCGAGGCGCCGGCCACCAGGCCCGCGATGTCGACGAATTCCACCGCCGCGGGCAGCACGCGCTCGGGCTGGACGATTTCCGCCAGCACCGCAAGCCGCGGATCGGGGACGCCGACCACGCCGACATTCGGATCGATGGTGCAGAACGGATAGTTCTCGGCCGCGATCTGCGCCTTGGTCAGCGCGTTGAACAGCGTCGACTTGCCCACATTGGGCAGGCCGACGATTCCACATTGAATTCCCATGTCTCGTGTCCTGTTTATTCCGCAGCGCCGCGCGTGTGCAGCTTCTGCATCGCGCGCTCCGCGCCCGTCTCGAGCAGCTCCGGCAGGATGTCCGCGCCCTGCCGCACGGCCAGCTCGATGGGCGCGCGCTCACCGGCGCGCGTGGCACCCAGCAGGTAGGGATTCACCAGCTCTTTCGCGCCCGGATGCCCGACGCCGATGCGCAGGCGCCAGAAATCCGCGCCGCAATGCGCGATGAGATCCTTCAGGCCATTGTGCCCGCCCGCGCCGCCGCCGTGCTTCAGCCGCAGGTCGCCGGGCGCGAGATCCAGCTCGTCGTGAGCCACCAATATCGCCGTCGACTCGACCTTGTAGAACGCCGCCACCGCCGCCGTCACCCGGCCGCTGTTGTTCATGTAGTCCTGCGGCTTCACCAGCCAGCGTTCGCCGCCGGCCAACTCCACGCGCGCCAGCTCGGCCTTGAAGCGCGCTTCGGGGCGGAAGCTGCCGCCATGCCGCCGCGCCAGCTCCTCCACCAGCCAGAAGCCGGCGTTGTGGCGCGTGGTCTCGTACTCGCGTCCGGGGTTGCCCAGACCCACGATGAGCCGTATCGCGGGCCCGGGCATGGCCGATCAGCGCGGCAAGGGTGAAGCAATCCGTACGCCGGATTACTTCTTGCCCGCGCCTTCCTTCTTCGCATCCGCGGCGGGCGCCGCGGCCTTGGGCGCCTCGCCCGGCTTGGCGGCTTCGCCCGGCTTGGCTTCGCCAGCCGCCGGCGTCGCCGCAGCAGCAGCGGCCTCGGCCGCCACGGGCTCCGGTTCCTCGGCACGCGGCGCGTGGATGGATACCACCGGCGCATTGCGGCCCTGAGTGAGCTCCGGGACCGTGACCCCGGCCGGCAGCTTCAGGTCGCGCATGAACAGCGTGTCGTTGAGGTTCATGGCGCCCATGTCCACCTCGATGGCCTCGGGCAGATCCTTCGGCAGGCAGGAGATCTCGATGTCCGAGCGCAGGTGCGATACCAGCCCGCCCTGCAGCTTCACGCCGGGGCTGGTGGCGGCATTGAGGAAATGCAGCGGAATGTGGATGCGGATGGCCTGGTCGGCCAGCACGCGCTGCAGGTCCACGTGCACCACCTGGTTCCTGGCCGGGTGCATCTGTACGTCCTTGATGATGGCCTGCTGGTCCTGCCCCTCCAGGTGCAGGTTGATGATGCTCGAGTAGAACTTCTCGTTGTCGATCATCGTCAGCAGGTTGCGCTGGTCCAGCGTGATGTTCTTCGCCTCGCCCTTGCCACCGTACAGGATGGCCGGCACCTTGCCCGCGCGACGCAGGCGGCGGCTCGCACCCTTGCCCTGGTCGTCGCGCGCGTCGGCGCCAACGGTAAATGACTTCTTCATGCTTCTCTCCGGTTGTTGCAACAAGGCGGAGCGCCGCGACCAGCGCCCGCCACCATCGTCAGCCCGCTGCCATCTAGTCGATGTACATCGAGCTGACCGATTCCTCGTCGCGGATGCGGCGGATGGTTTCCGCCAGCAGCTCCGCCACACTCAGCACACGGATCCGGCCGCAGCCGCGGGCGGCCTGCGACAACGGGATGGTGTCCGTCACCACCAGTTCGTCGAGCGCGGAAGCGGCGATGCGCTCCACGGCCCGGCCCGACAGCACCGGGTGCGTGATGTAGGCCACCACCTTCAGAGCGCCCTGCTCCTTCAGCGCCTCGGCGGCCTGGCACAGCGTGCCGGCGGTATCCACCAGGTCGTCGATCAGCACGCAGCTGCGGCCCTGCACGTCGCCGATGATGTTCATCACCTTGACTTCGTTGGCGCGCGGGCGGCGCTTGTCGATGATGGCCAGGTCCACGTCGTCCAGCTGCTTGGCCAGCGCGCGGGCGCGCACCACGCCACCCACGTCCGGCGAGACCACGATCATGTTCTCGTAACGCTGCCGCCAGGCATCGCCCAGCAGCACCGGCGAGCCGTAGACATTGTCCACGGGAATGTCGAAGAAGCCGGTGATCTGGTCGGCGTGCAGGTCGACGGTGAGCACGCGGTCGGCGCCGGCGCCGGAAATCATGTTGGCCACCAGCTTGGCCGTGATGGGCGCGCGTGCACCGCGCGGCCGGCGGTCCTGGCGGGCATAGCCGAAGTAGGGAATCACCGCGGTGATGCTGGTGGCCGAGGCGCGCCGGGCGGCATCGATCATCACCAGCAGCTCCATCAGCGTGTCGTTGGTCGGCGGGCAGGTGGATTGAAGGATGAAGACGTCGCGGCCGCGCACGTTCTCCATCAGCTCGACATTGACCTCGCCGTCGCTGAAGCGACCCACGGAGGCACGGCCCAGCGGCACCATCAGGTGCCGGGCAATGTCATGGGCCAGCGCCGGGTTGGCACTGCCCGTGAAAAGCGCCATCGACTGGCCGTCCACCTGGCTAACCTCTTGAATTTGCTGGGGACCGCTGGAGGGGCGCGAATTATAGCGGTCTACTTCGTGCCACGGGCGCTTTTTGCGATGCCGCCTTCCAAACCCGGAAAACCAAAGGAAAAGGGCGGGTGTTGCCACCCGCCCTTGTACGTAAAGCCCCTTTAGCCGCGGCGATTCACCCGTGGGTGGATACCACCTCAGTTCGCGCCATCCCGGGTGAACGTGATCGGCTGACTGATCAGCACCCCGTTCAAAGTCGCCTGAATGGTCAGGGTATCCGGAGCGCCGCCGCTACCCGGTGTCACGGAGAAGGCGGCGGGTGAGCCCGCGCGGTTATCCAGCTGGGCCGCCGCTCCCGGCAACCGGCCGTCATAGTTGTACGGGCTGCGCGGCATAGTCTTGGGCTGTGTCGTCGTGGTAATGGGCTCGGGAATGTCGCGGTTGTTGAACCCGAAGGACGGATAGGCACCCGGATAACAGGCACCCGTCGACCCCGGATGCCGGGAGAGATAGCCAGACGACTGTGTGCTGTCATCGGTGGGGATGAAGCAGAAGTCCTGGATGGTCGGTATGCCGTCGTCACCCATGTGGAAGGCATACGTCGAATCGCCCTGGTAAGAAAATACGCGCAGGTGATCCGTGGAAATCCAGTTGCCGGTCAGCTGTCCGGTGATCTGGTTCGGCTCGGTCATGTTCCAGACAGCAGTGTTGCTGGTTGTGCCAGCAGCCGCCCCGGGGTAAGTAGCGGGAAGATTGCCGGTAAACGTCATGGACAGATGGCTGGGTGTACCGGTCTTCGTCACGCTCCTCGCCGTTACCGCCCCGGCGGCGTAGCCCGGAGCGCCACTCAGGCCGAAATTCGACGGAAAGAGATCCGAATTCTCCAGTACCGTGAAGACTATCGTGCCTGCGGTGGGGTCATAGACGTAGAACCCATGGGCCACTCCGCTGGCCGCGTTGTAGTTGCCGGTGCCACCACCAATCTGGGCCGGACCACCTGGCGGCACAGTGGGGTTGGTGAGTGGGCCGTGCTGCCCGGCGGAATAACTGGTCCCGGTAGTACTGGATTTGCAGGTGGTCGGGAAATTCACTGGAACGGCTTGGTTGACCTCCGGAGGGCAGGTGACGATGGCCGTAAAGTTGATCCCGTAGATGAAACTGCCGTCGTTGAAGAACGTCAGGAACTCGCGGGCCCGCGGCTCCGGGGTGGTTCCCGCGGAAATTTCGCTGGCGTTCGGGAGAGGCGCATCCCGCTGATACGTCCCGGTCAATATGTTGCTGGCCGGAATAGTGCGGCAGGTCACTGTCGCGTAAGACTGGGCAGCTGTCTTGACGCCCGGCGTCCACCACTCCTGGACAGCGGGGTCGACAAACATGACGGCGTCTCCGGTGGCACCGGTGACAAGGGAACCGCCACTGAGAGACGACACGATCATGTCGCTCCAGGCCGAGACCGTACTGGTCACGATGCAATATTCGCCCGTGGGCTGCCGCGTGACCACCAGTTCATGGACCGAGGTTGAATTGGACGGCACTGGCGTCGCAAATTTCTGCACTGTCGCCCCGAAGCTGGTGCCGCTGGCGATCTCGAGGTCCTGCTCGACCGCTCTCGTGAAATGATTCAGCAATTGCAGATGAATGCCACCCGGAATGGTGCTGACCGACGGCGAGCCGTTGTAGGCAACCGTGAAATTGACGGTGAAGCCGCAGGCATTGACCGCGGCCGTGACATTGCCGGTAGGGACGACCGGGGCAGTCTGGTTGCCGGTATTGACGGAGGTTTGTTCGAAATTGACGCCGCCCAGGGTGAGGGTATTGGGAGGCGTATTACTCGGCGTGAAGGTGCAGTAATTGGTGGTGGTTATCCCCCCTGATGTAGTGGGGTAAGTCGCCCGCAACTGATACTGGAAAGCCGGCAGGGATGTGCCGCTGTTGAATATGGCATTCGGCAGCGTGTTCGCGAACACGACTTGCGACCCCGTCACGTTCGTGGTCGTCGTACCATCTTCCGTGATCAGGGATATCTGTGCACCCGGATAAGCGGCCAGATTCGCAAGCGGCCCGGTATTCACGGTCACGGAATAGCGCTGCACTGCCGGATCATTCACGCAGGTGATGACTGGCGCGGGGGTGTTGCCGCCGATGGTGCCCGAGCCATTGGCGATCGTGCAGATCTTGCCGTACGGCTGCCCCCCCGGCGGTATCGCGAGATTATACGCCGTGCCCGTGTACAGCGGAGGCAGGAGCGTCGTCGTGGTAATCGTGCCCGACGGATTCGTAGTCTGATCACCCGGATAGTTTGGATCGGTATTGACGAGATACCGTCCAGGAATAGGCGGACCAGAGCCAAAACTGAAACTTGAGGTCGTCTGGCCCTGCGCCCCATAGAACGTGCAGTAGACCGATACGGTATGAAGGTGACTATCCCTCCCTACGCAATCTGGGTTCCCGTCGTAGGTGATCGTGATTGGGCGGGCAGACCCCAGCCCGATTATTGTGCCAGCCAACACCCCGGTAGTCTGCGGATTCGCGGTGAAGTTCTGGTTCTTGACGTCTTTGATGGAATCGCAGCCCGCCAGCAGGACCGTGCACAGCGCGGCCGCCAGAAACCCCGAACGACTAATCATAGAATTCATGAAATCCCCCCAAAAAGTCCTCTGCCCTGCGGGACGGATGGCTGCGCCATCCGTCCCCGCCCTGGCGAATCAGAATCTCAAGCGCACACCGAAGCGATAGGCGCGACCGAGCGTATCGTTGTACTGGGCATTCGCGCCCCCGATGCCGCCGCCCGTGAAGACCGGCTCCTTGTCGAACAGGTTGTTGATCGACCCGAACAGCTGGAACTGCTTGGTGTTGGCCACGTGCAGGTTATAAGAACCGTTCAGGCTGAACTCGATGTACGGCTTGACCTGGTTGTTGTCCACGGCGCCGAAGTAATACTGGGTGATCTGCCCCGTGGAATTGTAAGTGGCGGCGTAGTTCTTGCAGCCCTGAGCCGCTTGCTTGGCATCGCACCAAGTCTTGTCCAGAACCGCCCCGCCGACGTACTTCATCAGCACGGTGGTCGTCAGGTCGCCCAGGATATAGGCGGCGCTGATGTTGCCCGACCACTTGGGCGATGCCGCAACGCCCGGAATGAACGTGTTGCTGCGTATCTGGCCGACGAGATCGACCGGGATATTGCAGACGGTGCCGGACGCAATATAGGTACCGCCAGCAGCCAGGCACGCGGCCTGAGTAGCATAGGGGTTGTTGGGACCGGCGTTGACCGATATGCCGGATGACTCGATTGCACGCGTGGCGCGCAGGTTCAGCGCCACGGATCCCGGCGCATCCTCGAACGCCCGGTTCAACGGGAACGTATAGCTCGTGTTGAAATCCATGCCCCGCCGCTGGTACGGCAGGCCATTGACCGGATGGGCCGAGTTATAGCTGACGATGTCCTGCAGATTGGGCGTGCCGTCCGGATTCTGAGCGAAGGTAATCTGCTGGCAGGGATACTCCTGCAGATTCGGATCGTAATAGTTGTAATCGATGTTCCCGTTGACGGCCGTGATATCCGCGTTCGTCGCCGAGGGGTCAGTATTGCCGCTACCCGACCAGCAGCTCGTAATGGGAGAGGCAAAGCTGAACGGTGTATAGATGCCGTGCTTCACGTTGATGGTGTAGTAGTCCGCCGAAAAGTTCATGCCCTGCGCCCAGCCGCCGGGCGACAACTCCAGGCCCAGCGTCAGGGTATCGCTCTTCTCCGGATCCAGAGCCGGATTGCCCACCTGCACCTGCCCCCAGCGCTCCTGGCGACCTTCAGTGCTCGACGGATCGTATGGGCGCCACGGATTTGAACCGGAGAACTGGTCCGGCAAGCCAAGCTGGTGGAGGAACAGATCCCGATAGGTGGGGGCGCGCATGTCGCGCGACCGGGTGATGCGGAAGCGCACCCAGTCAAACGGCGAGAACACCGAGGAGAACTTCCATTCGGTCACGTCCTGCGTGGCATGCTGCCCGGTGGTGCCCGCACCGCCCTTGTTGTAGTACGAGGTATACCGCCCGCTGGCATCGATGTTCCACAGGTTGAGGCCTTCCACACCGCTGATCAGCGGCATGTTCAGCTCGACGTAACCATCGGTCGAAGTCGTTTGGCCGCCGAAGGCGTCGGACCAGGCGGACGCCAGGTCCGCGCGTTGGTAAAACGAGGTGATACCGGAAGTGCCGCCGTTGTTGGTCTTGTTCTGGTCCACTTCCACGCCGGTGGCGCCGGTCAGCGGACCCGCGCCCCAGCCGTCCCACAACGTGCCCGAGGTGGTGAAGGACAGGGTGCCGGCGCTGTTCCAGCCACTGGAAGTACTGGTGACGAAGGCATAGTCGATGGCCTGCTGCTGGGTCAGCGCGGCGTTGTAGCCCGCGAAATAGTTGGCGTTGGAATAGTCGTCACCGAACAGGTTGATCGGCTTGCAATCAGCCGCCAGCGCCTGCAGGTCGGCGACATTGCTCAATGGCCGGCCCTGGTAGTCGATGGTAGGTACGCCATCGCGTACCACGCGGCAAATCGGCTGGCCGTAAGTAGCCGAACCGGGCCGATCGTCGATGACCGCATCCACGGCCATGGCCAGCCTCAGGTTGGTCGCAACATTGTTCTGCGTGGAGGTGCTATTGGTCTTTCCATACTGTACGTAGCCTTCCCACTTCCAGTCTGACCCGAACCGCCCACGCACGCCGACCTTGGCGCGCCAGGGTTCCTGGACCTGGTTTGTGTACCGCTGCAGCTGGGGATACCAGACCTTGCGCATCGCGGTAAAGCCGGAGCAGGGATTGGGGCCGTAAATGACATCGAGGCCGGTGCTGGCTCCGCCGCCCGCCGTGACGTTACCGCCGGTAAGCAGCGCACCGGTCGTCTGATCGACGATATTGCCGAAGGTGCCAGTGGTCGCCCCGGTCGAGAAGGAATTGGCGATCTTGCTGCGCGCTTCGGGCGCCAATGTATTGAGGAAGGCATACGAGTTGTGGCCCGTCTGCGGCAGGACAGCCGCGGAGCCGGGATCCTGGAAATTGCCGCTGGGCGTAAATTGCGCCATCACCCACCACGATTTGCCGCCCGTCGCCGGGTTGTTGGTGACGTGAATCCACTTGGTGACGGTGCCGTTGGTGAAGTGAAGCGTGGGCGGAGTCGACTGGTCACCTACGGGTATTCCGTACGTGTTACTGCCGCCGGTTCCTCCGTTGTTGTAATTGCCGCTCCCCGCGGTGGCTTCTGCGATCCAGTATGGAGCCGTATAACCCGGCGCAGCCATTGATCCGTCCTGCCAGCCGACCCATGTGCGGAAAGCCGCGCTGTTCCATGCCGGATCCGTCGGCGGCAAGGGATTGATATTGGTCGTGGTGCCGTAAAAGACCGCAGTGGTACTCGCGGTGGTGCCGGCATAGCCGTTGATCGCCACCCCGCCCTGGACGGGAGGAGTCGGCAGCGTCGCGGCCACGCCCTGGGTATCGAAGTGCACGCAATAGCTACCCGTGGTGTAGGGATTGCGGTTCTCGTTGTTGGTCTTGGCGTAGCTGGCCTGCAGGTACCCCGTGGTCTGCGGGTTGAAGTCGTATTCCAGATTCGCCAGCAGCGACTTCTTGTTCGAAGAGGGCTGCAGCGGAGTGAAGCTGGTGGCCAGCGGGCCGTCGCCATTGATTGCGTTCTGCCCGTTGCCGCCGTTGAACCCGAGGGAGTACTCACCCGTCTTCAGCGTAACGCCGCTGGGCAGCGTCAGCGTGCCGGGAGAAAGCGAGGTGCCGTCGGCGCTGAAACTCCAGTCCGAGGTCACATCGAGGTTGTTGAAATAGATCGTTCCGGTGGGCGCCCACTGGCTGTAACGCACATTGGACAACTCGAAGTGCGATGGATACACGATATCGCCCGCGCGGCCGCCGTAGCCGGGCAGCATCGCGCTGTTCACATTGTTGGACTGCGGATTGACCAAGGTGCTGTTGGTCAGCAGCGTGCGCGACTCGGCGCACCAGCGGCGTGCCGTGGAGCAGTCGGCGATGGCATGCGTATCCTGAAACTCGCCACCGGCCAGCACATGGAGCTTGCCGTCGAGGAACGAGGTACCGCCGGACAGCGCGATGTGCGGGCTCTGCCCGTCACCAGCCTCGGTGATGCCGTAGTCCATATCAAGGTTGACGCCGTTGAGGCGGCGGTTGAGCACCAGGTTCACGACGCCGGCCATGGCTCCCGAGCCGTAAGTGGCCGACGCGCCGCCAGTGACGACATCGATGCGCTCCAGCAGGTTCGAGGGGATGGTGCTCAGATCGACCACGTCGGCCTGGTTGGAGGTCGAGGGCACGCGCGCGCCATCAACCAGCGTCAGGGTGCGGGTACCGAAAGTCGGGTCCAGACCGCGCAGGTTCGCGATGGTGTTGCCGATGAAGAACGAGCCGCGATCCAGCGGATCCAGCAGGTTGCCGCTGGTCGCATTATCGCCGGTCAGCGCAGGCGCGTAGGTGGAAATGTTCTGGGGCACCAGAATCGTCAGGGCGTCCGCGACGTTGACAATGCCGAGACGCTGCATCTCGTCGGCACCGATTGAAGTGATCGGATTGGCCGAAACGACGTTGGGCGCCAAGATGCGCGTGCCGGTGACCTGCACCTCGACTAGTTCCTGGTCGTCATCCTGTTTCGTGTCGTCCTTCTTCGTATCATCCGCGGCAAGCACAGCGGAAGACCACCACAGGACCGCGGCGCCACCCAGTACGGCGGCCACCGACGCGCGCGCGAATGACGCGCTTGCAGCGTTCTTGAACACTATTAAGCCCCCCCAAAGAGTTTTGTTCACCCCCACCGGTGCCTGATTGGCTGGCTGCTATCAGGCAACGATGGAGGCGTCGAGTATTGGCGGGGCCTCCCAACGGTGCAATAAACTTCGCGGTGATGTTTATATCACTTATGAGTTATGAGTAATCATGGGAGCTGGCTGGGGTGGAAGGATTCGAACCTCCGGATGGCGGGATCAAAACCCGCTGCCTTACCACTTGGCGACACCCCAATGCTCAGGGATTCAGGCCCGCGGCGACGAAAATCCGCCATCCGGCAGGCAGGCTCGCGGCAAGGCGGTCGGCCGCGGCGCGTGATTCACAGGCAGTAAACACGCAGGCTCCGGTGCCCGTCAATCGCGCGCCATGCGGAGCCAGCAGATCCAGCACCGCGGCAACGGGCGGATAACGCCGGCGCACCACCGGTTCGAAATCGTTGCGACCTCCGTCCGCGGGCAATGCCTGGTGGCCCAGGCGCGGCGTATCACGCACCAGTTCCGCGGCGGCGAACAGCTCGCGCGTGGCAATCGCGACACCGGGATCCACGATCACGAACCAGCGTGGCGGCAGCGCCAGTGGACGGAGTTGCTCGCCGCGACCACCGGCGAAGGCATTGCGCCCGTACACGAATACCGGGACGTCGGAGCCCAGCGTCAGGCCCAGCGCCGCCAGCCGTTCGAGCGGCCAGTTGAGCCCCCATTGCTCATTCAGGGCGCGCAGCACGCAGGCGGCATCGGAGCTGCCCCCGCCCAGGCCGCCACCGGCCGGAATGCGTTTCTCCACGTGGATGCTGGCGCCGAGCGGACTGCCGCTTTCCTGCTGCAGCAGGCGGGCCGCACGCACGGTGAGGTCTTCGTCATCGCCCAGCCGCGCCAGCAGCGCGTCATCCGGCGCGGGTTCGCGGCGGATCTGGCCATCGGCGCGGCTCACGACGCTCACCGTGTCGTGCAGGTCGACCAGCTGGAACACCGTCTCGATGTCATGGAAGCCGTCCGGCCGCCGGCCGGTCACATGCAGGAACAGGTTCAGCTTGGCCGGCGCGCAATAGCGCATTCAGTCCCCCGGCTGCAGCTGCCAGCCATCGACGAACAGCTTCAGGCGCAGATCCGCGCGCGTGGCGGTCAGCCTTTGCGGCAGGCGCACCGTCCCTGCGCTCGTGGCCACCACCACCCAGCGGTCATAGTCCAGGTGCCAGCCCTGCTGCGTCATGGCGGCGATGCGGCCGGCCTCACCGACGGCCATCTCTTGCGGAGGCTCACCCGGCGCCGCCAGCCCCAGCACCCAGTAGCGCAGCGCCGCGAATGGGGGAACGAACCCCAGGTCGGAGGACAGCATCCGTTCTGCATCAGCGTCGCGAAATTCCTCGCCGCGACTGGTGTTCACGCGCAACACGTTCGCACCGGACAGCACCGTCAGCCCGCCGGCTCCCAGCGGCGCGGAAAGGCGCAGTTCGGATTCATCGTCCCGCTGCGTCCACGACAGCGACGGGACGTTGAAGCTCTGCTGTCCGGCCGCTGCGAATGCACGGCCCTGCAGGTGGAACCCCGCAAGGTGCTGCAACAGCTGTTCCTGCGCAGGCGCGGCCAAGGGCTCGCGCACCGGCGGCGGCGTGACGCATCCGGCAAGCAGCCACACGCCGCCGCAGACGTACCACCGCCGGCGCAGCCGTTCAGAGAGGCGCCGCATCCTCGCCGGTCAGCCGCTTCATGGTGGCGCGCAGATCGCCGGCCGAGGGATCGCTGTTCAGGGCCTGCTGCCAGACGTAAAGCGCCTGCCCCTGCGCGCCGGTCTTCCACAGCACCTCGCCATAGTGCGCGGCGATTTCCGGATCGCCGCTGTTCTGCCAGGCGCGCGCCAGTACCGGCACGGCCTGCGAGGCCTTGCCGCGCTGGTACAGCACCCATCCCAGGCTGTCCTGGATGGCGGGGTTGTCGGGCGAGACCGCCAGCGCGCTGCGGATCAGATCTTCCGCATGCGACAGCCGCAGCTTGTGGTCGGCCAGCGTGAAGCCGAGCGCGTTGAGCAGTTCCGGATCATCCGGGCGCTGCTTGACGGCGCTCTCGAACTGCGCGACGGCGTCGCTGGTGCGGCCGCCGGTTTCCAGCACCGTGGCGCGCGTGTACTGCAGCACCGGATCCCCGGGGTATTGCTTGTCCAGCGCATCGAGCACCGCGAGCGCGGACTTCAGGTCACCGGCGTCGGCCAGCAGCGTGGCGCGCGCGGTGCCGGCATCCAGCGCCGCATCCGGGTTCTGCTGCGCATATTCATCCAGCAGCGCCAGCGCGTCGCTGCTGTCGCCGTGCTTGATCATCAGCCGCGCCGCCGCGGTGCGCGCGGTGAGTCCCATGCCGCTGTCGCCGAGCAGCCGGTAGCTCTGCACCGCGCGCGCATCATCGCCGCGACGCTCGGCCAGCTGCGCGAAGTACAGCACCGCCAGCGCGGTATTGGCGCGGTCGGACATCAGCACCGCCAGGTGCTGCTCGGCCTGGTCCAGATCGCCATTGCGCAGCGCCATGGCGAACAACCGCTGCTCGGCTCCCGCACGGGTCTCGGGTTGCGCGGCCAGCCGCTGCAGCTCCGCCGCCGCCTCATCCTCGCGATCGGCGGCGTCCAGCAGATCCGCGAGCAGATAGACGTCGTCGCCGGAGAGGCTTTTTGGATCTAGCTGCCGCGCGCCCGCGATGGCCGCGTCATGGTCGCCCAGCACCGACTGCGCGCGCAGGTCGATGAGCCGTGCCTCGGTCAGGCTGCTGTCCAGCAGCAGCGCGTGCTGCGCCGCCAGGCGCGCCGCCTGCATGTTCTGCGCGGAGAACGCGAGCTGGGCCTGCGCCAGCAATACCTCCGCGGCCGGGTCATCGCCCACCAACACGTCCGTGAACACGCGGTACAGCGCGGTGGGGTCGGTCTCCTGGCCGAGGCTTTCGGCGAACTGCAGAGGGTCCTGGGTGCCGGACGCGCCGGAATCACGCCAGGCGGCAAGCGCCTCGCGCGACTCCTTGAGGTCGTAGCGCTTCAGCGCAACCAGCGCCGCGGCCAGCGCCGCCTGGCCGTTCAGCGCATCCAGTTCGCGCCAGCGCGCGGCAGCCGAGCGCGCGATATCCAGCTGGTGGCAACCGAACGCGGTCTGCGCCGCGCGCGAGGCGATGTTCGCCTCCCTGGACACCATGGCCGCCGCCAGCATGTTCTGGCTGGCGGCATGGCAATCGCCGTTGCGCAGCGCCATCTGGGCGGCCATCAGCAGTTCGGATTCGCCCTTGGGAGCGGCGGGTGCACTGGCCACAGGGGCCGCCGCCGGCGCTGCCTCCGGCGGCGGGGCGTCCGGCTTGTGCGGCAGTTGTGCACACGCCGCCAGCAGCAGGCAGGAAAGGGCCGTGAACCGGCGGGAGGTATGCGGCATCATCGATGCACTATAGCCTGTACCGCCCATGAAAGCCTCGCTCCGCCTGAAGCTGGAAAAAACCGCCGACCGATTCGAAGAAGTGGGCAGGCTGCTGGCAGATCCTTCGCTTCCCGGAAGTTCGCCGGAATTCCGCGGGTTGTCGATGGAATACGCCCGGCTGGAACCGGTCGCTGCCGGCTTCCGCGCCTACACCGAACTGGAAGCCCAGCAGGCGGCGGCACAGGGACTGGCGGCCGACGCCGACCCGTCGATGCGCGAGATGGGCCGGGAGGAGGAGTCCCGCCTCGCACCGCTGCTGCAGGAACGGGAGCAGGAACTCGCGCTGCTGCTGCTGCCGAAGGATCCCCGCGACGAGCGCAACATCTACCTCGAGGTGCGCGCCGGCACCGGCGGCGATGAAGCGGCCATCTTCGCCGGCGACCTGCTGCGCATGTACACGCGTTACGCGCAGGGCCGCGGCTGGCAGGTGGAGATCCTGAGCGAGAGCCAGGGCGAGCATGGCGGCTACAAGGAGGTCATCTGCCGGGTCGCCGGACGCGGTGCGTTCTCGGCTTTCAAGTTCGAATCCGGCACGCACCGCGTGCAGCGCGTGCCGGACACCGAGGCGCAGGGGCGCATCCACACCTCGGCCTGCACGGTGGCGGTACTGCCCGAGCTGGACGAGGTCGACGACATCGACCTCAACCCGGCCGACCTGCGCATCGATACCTTCCGCGCCTCGGGCGCGGGCGGACAGCACGTCAACAAGACCGATTCGGCCATCCGCATCACGCACCTGCCTACCGGCCTGGTGGTGGAATGCCAGGACGAGCGCTCGCAGCACAAGAACCGTTCGCGCGCGATGGCGCTGCTGAAGGCGCGGCTGCTGGCCGCCGAACAGGAGAAGCAGCACAGTGCGCAGGCGGCGTCACGCAAGCTGCAGGTTGGCAGCGGCGACCGCTCCGAACGCATCCGCACCTACAATTTCCCGCAGGGCCGGGTCACCGACCACCGCATCAACCTCACGCTGTACAAGCTCGCGGAGGTGATGAACGGCCAGCTCGAGGAGCTGCTCGGCGCGCTGCAGACCGAATTCCGGGCCGAGGAACTCGCCGCGCAAGTCGACAGTTAAGCCGCGCATTTCTCACCATTCGCGGCGTATATGCCGCTGGCTTCGCGCTGCGGATCGCGCGATGTTTCCTGCCGTCGGCCGAGGTACACTCGCCATCCAGGTTCCAGGCAGTCCCGATGAATTCCCTCATGGAAAGCCTCCCGCGACGGCACCGCATCACGGCCGACGAGTACCACCGGATGGCGGAGGTCGGTCTGCTCGCGCCGGACGCGCGGGTCGAGCTGATCGACGGGGAGATCATCGACATGGCGCCGATCGGCACGGACCACAACAGCGTCGTCCTGCAACTCACTCACGCGCTGGTAAAGGCCGTGGGGGACTGCGGCCTGGTGCTGCCCCAGGGCTCCATCCGGCTGGACGAATACTCCGAACCGCAGCCGGACTTTGCGGTGTTTGCACCCAGCCCTCACTTCTACCGGCGGGCGCGACCCACACTGGCAGAAATGCTGCTCGTCATCGAAGTCAGCAACAGCTCCCTGCGCTACGACCGCGACCGCAAGGTGCCGTTCTATGCGCGCCACGGCATTCCGGAAGTGTGGATCGTCGACCTCCAGCACGGTGAACTGCGCGTCTACCGCGAACCGGTCGAGGATGGTTACCGCGAACAGCGCGTCACCGCCGAACCCGGCCGCGTGGGGATCGCGGCATTACCCGGCGTCGGGATCGACTTCGCCGGCATCCTGGCCGGCTGACCGCGCAACACCCTTCATGTTCCCGACGCTGGCAGCGCTGGGCTGGCCGGCACGGCCTTGAGCAGCCGCCACGCGGTCACGGTAACGGCGCTGCCGTAGACCACCGGCAGGGCCAGCGCCAGCGCCATCAACCAGCGCGAGAGCGCCAGGCCGCCCACCGGCACCGCCTGTCCGGCGAGCCCCGTCGCCAACCCGACCAGCACTCCGGTGAGCAGCGCGAATACCAGGATCGCAGCAGCCAGCGTGGCCAGCAGTGCAGCGAATTCCCGCCAGTGGCGGCGCATCGTCCCGATGCTCGCAGCCAGCGCCGCGCCGGGCGACAGCTCGCCGCCGAGCAGCGCGGGCCAGGCGAACCATGCCTGGACCAGCAGCCACAGCGCCACCAGCCTCAACACCCAGGCGAGCAGACTGGATGCGTGCCAGGCGGCAACCAGCATCGCCAGCAACAGCGGCAACACCATCGGCAGCATCAGCAACAGCGAGGCCGGTAGCCGGCGCGTCGCAAGTCGCAGCGAATCCAGCACGGGTGCCCGTCCGTCCGCGGCCCGCCGCAGCTGCTGGTGCAGTACCGCTCCGTAACAGACGAGCGTGAGCAGAATGCTGGCGACGCACACGCCCCACCAGTCGCGGCTGTGGACGAAGCCGTAGCCCTCGCCGCTGGCCAGGCTCTCTGCGCCGGGCGTTGCGGACGCGGCCACGCCGACCACAGCCAGCGGCAGACACACCGGCAGGGAGGCCTTGAACAGCGGCCAGGCAGCGCCGAGTATGTTGCGCACAAGCAGCCGCATGTCGCCGGCTGAATTGCGGGAAGATGCGTCCGTGGACAAGGAACTCTCCGGACCGGCCGGAGTGCCGGCCGCGCGCAATGTAGCAGACCCCGACTGCGTCGCGGCGCTGCTCGCACAGGCCACGGCGCTGGGCATCCCGCGCCTCGACGCGGAGGTGCTGCTGGCGGCGCTGGCGCGCGAACCGCGGGCGGCTCTCATCGCATTCCCGGAGCGCACCATCGACGCGCTGACCGCGGCGATGTTCCGCGCGGGGCTGGAACGCCTGCGCGCGGGCGAACCGCTGGCCTATGTCACCGGCGTGCGTGAATTCTGGTCGCTGCCGCTGGTGGTGGCGCCGTCGGTGCTGGTGCCCCGTCCGGAAACCGAGCTGCTGGTGGAACTGGCGCTGGCGCGCTTCGACGCGGCGCCGCGGCGCGTGGCGGACCTGGGCACGGGCTCCGGGGCCATCGCGCTGGCGCTGGCGAAGGAGCGGCCGCAGTGGTGGATCGTCGCCACGGACAACTCCGCGGCCGCGCTGCAGATCGCGCAGATCAACCGCGACCGCCTGCAGCTCGGCAATGTCGAGCTGCGCCAGGGCCGCTGGTGCGAGGCGCTGGGCGCGGAGCCTTACGACGCCATCCTCGGCAATCCACCGTACGTTGCGCCGGGAGACCCGGCGCTCGTGGCACTGCGCCACGAGCCCATGGAGGCGCTGGTCGCCGCGGACGAAGGCTACGCGGACCTGCTGGCGATTGCCGCCGGCGCGCGTTCGCGACTGCATCATGGCGGACTGCTGCTGCTGGAACACGGCGCCGGACAGCAGGCGCGGCTGCAGCGCGAGCTCGCCGCGCTGGGTTACGCCGGCATCGACGGCCACCGCGACCTGGCCGGCCTCGCGCGCGTGACGGCGGCGAACTGGCCCTGAGCGGCAAGTCGCTGTACTGTGCGGCACCGCATCCGACTTCAGGCAATCACATGGTCCGTTTCGAAACCTCCCTGGGCGACTTCACGCTGGAACTCGACGCCGACAAGGCGCCCATCACCGTCGCCAACTTCCTCGAGTACGTCGACGATGGCTTCTTCGACGGGCTGGTGTTCCATCGCGTGATTCCCGGCTTCATGATCCAGGGCGGCGGCTTCACGCCCGACATGAAGCAGAAGAAGACCGGCGCACCGATCAGGAACGAGGCGAAGAATGGCCTGAAAAACGCGCGCGGCACCATCGCCATGGCGCGCACCGGCGTGGTGGATTCGGCCACCGCGCAGTTCTTCATCAACCTGGTGGACAACGGCTTCCTCGACCACGCCGGGCCGGCCAATTTCGGCTACGCGGTGTTCGGCCGGGTGGTCGAAGGCATGGATACCATCGACAGCATCGCGAAGGAGCGCACCGGGCGCCGCGCCGGCCACGACGATGTGCCGGTCAACGATGTGGTGATCCGCTCTGCCAGGCGCATCGGGAAGGACAAGTAACCCGGCGCAGCGGACCGGCCGCCGCGGCTGGTGGCGGCGTCTGTCGCGCATCGCCGCCGGCGCCGCCGCCGCGCTGCTGCTGCTGACGGTCGCGCAGGTGGCGCTGCTGCGCCAGGTGAACCCCTGGACCAGCGCCTTCATGCTCGAAGCGCGTGTCGGCTCGTGGTTCGACCACGATCCGCGTCCCTTCCACCTGCGCCGGCAATGGCGCGATTACAGCCACATTTCGCGCGAACTGGCGCTGGCCGTGGTGGCTTCCGAGGACCAGCGTTTCCCCGTGCACCATGGCTTCGATTTCACGCAGATCCAGAAGGCCATGGACGATGCCGACCGCGGGCACCGCGCGCGCGGCGCCAGCACCATCACCCAGCAGGTGGCGAAGAACCTGTTCCTGTGGGGCGGACACAGCTGGGTGCGCAAGGGCCTGGAGGCCTGGTACACCGTGCTCATCGAGGCGCTGTGGCCCAAGCAGCGCATCCTCGAGATGTACCTGAACATCGCCGAATTCGGCCGCGGCATCTACGGCGCGGAAGCCGCCGCACAGGCGTTCTTCCATGAACCGGCGGCGCGCCTGACGCGCCCCGAGGCCGCGCGCCTGGCGGCGGTGCTGCCCAATCCGCTGCAACTGCGCGCCGACGCACCGGGCAGGTACGTGCAGAAGCGGCAGCAGGAGATCGAATACCAGATGGCGGCGCTGGGTGGCACCTGGTACCTGCGTTCGCTGGAGCGCCGCTAGCGCCTACCAGCTGTGCGCCAGCTGCAGCGTGAGCGTGCGCGGCTCGCGCGGCGTGCGCTGCGGCCCGTTGCGGATGGAGAAAGGATTGCCGAAGGCGAAGGTGTCGGCGCGGGAATCCAGCAGGTTGCCCGCGTTGAACTGCAGCTCCCACGCGCCATGCGTCAAGGTGGCGGCCGCGGCCAGCACCACCGAAGCGGGCGTGTCGCGGTCGAGATCGGCATCGAAACTCAGTCGCGAGGAGCCAACGTAGTCGGCGCGCAGCTGCGCGCGCACATGCCACGGGCCCCAGGAAAAATCGCGCGCCTGCAAGGCATACAGCCGCACGTCGGGCACCACGGGCAGCCGTGCATCCTCGTTGCTCACCGGTATCGAAGGATGCACCAGGCGCGCCCGCTGCAGCACCGAGCCCGCCTCGGAAGTCCAGCCGAGGTAATTGAACCGCAGCTGCAGTTCCGCGCCGAAGTTGCCGGCATTGCCCACGTTGCGCGTGCCGATGAGGCCATTGTCCTGCAGGTAATCGGACTGCACGTTGCGCCAGCGCGTGGCGAACAGCGCGGCCTGCAATGCGAATGCGTCGTCGGCCGAACTCTGCCGCCAACCGCTTTCAAGGCTTGTCAGCTGGTCGGCGTGAAAGCGCCGTTCATCCGCACCCGCTGCCGGATCGATGTTGCCGTCCGGATTCAGCCCGCCCGGCCGCACGGCCTGCGCGAAGCGCACATAGGCCAGCGTGCTGCGGTCATCGGGATGCCAGTCCAGCGAGATGCTGGGCGTGGCGGTGTGCGCGACGGCAGGCTGCAGGCCGGGATCTTCCGATTCGCGCCGCTCGTCCTCCTCCGAGACACGCGCGAGGCGCAGGCCGGCCGACAGTCGCCAGCGGGAGGACAATGCGGCGTCGGCTTCGCCGAACAGCGCGAGATCACTGATGTGCTGGCTCAGGTCGAACACGCTCGCGCCGGCGGCGGGCGCCGGATCCAGGCTCCCCGCGATGTGATTGCCGGCGCCCAGCTGCGCGAAACCGGCCAGCCAGGACAGCGCCCTTCCCGGCGCGCTGCTGAAGCGCAACTCGTTGGCCAGCAGGCGGTAGCGCCGGTCGTCTTCGTAGCGCAGCGGCGGCGCCAAGCCGAAATCCGCCGCGGCATCGCTGGCATCCTCGATGCCATCCACTTCATGCGATACATAGCTGCTGGTGAATGCCAGTCCGCCCCAGTCCAGGTCGTGATGCAGCACCACCGACAGCATGTCCAGATCGTTGCTGCGCGGCTCGGGCAACACGCCGGCGCGCGCCAGCGACCCCACGTCGCCGGCCACGTACTGGGAATCGCGCACATGTTCCTGCTGCGCAACTCCCTGCAGGTCCAGCAACCAGCCGGCCGTCGCGGCGCGCAACGCCATGCGTCCGCCGGCCAGCCGCGTGGTATTGGCATCCTGGCGGCCGCCGACGTTGTCGATCCAGCCGGCCTGGTTCTCCGCGTAGCCCACGACACGCGCGCCCAGCGCGCCATCGGCGAGCGGCACATTGAGCACTGCAGAGCCGCCGGATGAAACACCACCGTGCGCGGTATCGCCCGCGAATGCGGCGAGGCGCATCGTGGTGTCGTCCAGTTCCGGGCGATGCGGCAGGATGTGCACCACGCCGCCGAGCGCGCCGGTGCCGTACAGCGGGCCCTGCGGGCCTTTCAGTATCTCGACGCGATCCACGTCGACCAGCCGCAGGTCCGGATCCGGCGCGCTGTAATTCAGTCGTGTCTCGTCGAACTGGACGCTGACCGTGGCCTGGCTGGGCCCGAGGAAGGCGCTGTCGGCCACGCCGCGGATGAAATGCCGGTTGCGTCCCGGCCCGAGATTGGTGCTGCTGGTGGCGGCATCGAAATCCAGCGCGGCGCGCGTGCCGCCCAGCGGCGCGCCGCCCGCGATCTGGCCGGCGGTCACCGCGGTGACGGCCAGCGGCAGGTCCTGCAGTGGTTGCGGACGCTTGGTGGCCGTGACGACGATTTCAGCAAGCTCGCGCGGCGCGCTGTCCGGCGCATTCGCGGCCCGGGCCGCCACGGCCGGCCGCAGCTGGAAGGATTGCGATCCCACCGCCACCGCCTCGATGCCACTGCCGGCGAGCATGCGCGCCAGCGCCTCGGCGGTGGTATAGCGTCCGGCGACCGCGTTCGTGCGCACCCGCGGCAAGGCGCCGGCCATGCCGGCCGAAGCGCCGGATTGCGCGTTGAAACGTTGCAGTGATTCGTCGAGGGGTGCGGCCGGCAGATCGAAATCGTACCGGCGCGGCGCCGGCGCCTCAGCCGCCCGCAGGCCCGGCGCCGGCAGCGACCAGGCGCACAGCAGCACCATCACGCTCGGCGCGCAGACCCATGATCTGCG
>DATJXQ010000065.1:0-6646 GCA_035500015.1 Steroidobacteraceae bacterium | reverse complement strand
CCTGGTGATGGCGGTGGACGCGCGCACCGGCAAGCAGCTGTGGCTGCATGATCCCAAGGTGCCCAAGGCCTGGAACATCAACGCCTGCTGCGGCATGGACAACCGCGGCGCGGCCGCGTGGAACGGCAAGATCATTTTCGGCACGCTCGACGGACGGCTGATCGCGCTGGATGCGAAAACCGGCAGGCAGGTGTGGTCGGTCAAGGCGACGCCCGATGAGCGGCGTTACTCCATCACCGGCGCGCCGCGCGTCGCCAACGGCATGGTGTTCGTCGGCGAAGCCGGCGCCGAGTTCGACGCGCGCGGCTACCTGGATGCCTACGATGCGGACACCGGCAAACACCTGTGGCGGTTCTGGACCGTGCCGGGCGATCCCGCGGCGGGCTTCGAGAACGATGCCATGAAGATGGCCGCGACCACGTGGAAAACGCCGGGATGGTGGAAGAACGGCGGCGGCGGCACGGTGTGGGACGCCATCACCTACGATCCGGCCACCGATCTGGTGATCTTCGGCACCGGCAATGGCGCGCCCGGGGATGCCGTGAAGCGCGATCCCGGCGGCGGCGACAACCTGTTCGTCACTTCCATCGTGGCGGTGCATGCGAAGGACGGCAGCTATGCCTGGCACTACCAGACCACGCCGTGGGAAACCTGGGATTACGACACCGACCAGCAGCTGATGCTGCTGGATGCCACCATCGATGGCAGGAAGCGCCACACGGTGATGCAGGCTTCCAAGAACGGCATGTTCTACGTGCTCGACGCGAAGACGGGTGAACTGCTCTCGGCAAAGGCCTACACGGACGTGAACTGGAACACCGGCGTGGACCTGAAGACCGGCCGTCCCGACGTGGTGCCGGAGGCGCGCGCCAACCTGACCAACAAGGTGTTCAACATGGTGGCGGGCCCGGCGGGCGGACACGCGTGGCAGTCGATGTCCTACAGTCCGGTCACGAAGCTCGTGTACATTCCGGCCACCACGCACTGGCAGCTGGTCGGTCCGTTCGACGCGCGCCAGAAATACCTCGCCGAACATCCCGACGCGAAGCAGAGCTTCTCGGGCCGCCTGACCGCGTGGGATCCGGTCGCACAGAAGGAGGTGTGGCACAGCGAGGAGTTCGTGAATCCCACCGGCGGCGTGCAGGTGACCGCCGGCGCGCTGGCCACCGCCGGCAACATCGTGTTCCACGGCAACCTGCCGGAAGAGGAGTTCGCCGCATACCGGGCCACCGACGGCAAGAAGCTGTGGACCTATGCCACCAGGACCGCGGTGCTGGACAACCCCATCAGCTACCAGATCGGCAACGAGCAGTACGTGGCGATTGCGGTGGGCGGTCCGGTGCAGGGGGGCTACTACGCGCCAAACGCCGCGCGGCTGCTGGTGTTCAAGCTCGGCGGCAGCGCCGCGCTGCCGGACCTGCCGCCGTTCCAGGAACGGCCGATCGCGCCGCCGCCGCAGTTCGCGGACGCGGCGACCCTCAACCATGGCGCGCAGGTGTTCGAGGCGCAGTGCCAGCTGTGCCACGGCCGCAATGGCGCCGCACGTTCGACCTTCCCGGACCTGCGCCGCTCGCCGGCGCTGCAGAGCCAGGCGCTGCTGGATGCCATCGTGCTGCAGGGGACCTTGTCCGGGCGGGGCATGGCTTCGTTCCGTGACTACCTGAAGGACGGCGACACGGTGGCGCTGCGGGCCTACCTGATCTCGGTGGCGGCAGCGGCGCTGGCGGCCCCTGCGCCCGCGGCAACACCGGCGCCGGCGCTGCACGCCAATTAAGCGCAGGCGGCGCGCACCGCGTCCGGCAAGCGCGCCGTTCCACCCGCCCGGCGGCTCCTTCGCCGTCCGTGGTCCGAACGGCGCATTCCCGGGCTGAACCTGCGCGGCGCCGTGTCCGGGCACGGCCGCTATGGTGCCGCGCATGCGCGGTTTCCACATGGCCCTGTGCGCGGCACTGCTCGGTGCGGCATCGCTGGCTGCCGGCGCGGACCAGCCGCTGTCCGCGGCCGACCAGGTGGCCGCGATGCGGCGCGGCGTGAACATCATCGGCTACGACCCGCTGTGGCAGGATCCGTCCAAAGCGCGCTTCAAGCCGCGGCATTTCGCAGTGATCCGCGACGGCGGCTTCAGCACGGTGCGCATGGTGCTGATCGCGTTCCAGTTCATGAACGCGAAGAACGAGTTGCCGGCGAGCTGGTTCCGCACGCTCGACGGGCTGGTCAGGCAGGCGCTCGCGCAGGACCTCACCGTGATCCTCGACGAGCATGACTACAACGATTGCGGCGCCAACGTCGTGACCTGCCGGCCGAAGCTGATGGCGTTCTGGACGCAGGTGGCCGGGCACTTCAGGAATGCGCCGGACAAGGTCGTGTTCGAGATCCTCAACGAGCCCAGCCAATCCGCCAACGACGCGTGGAACGACATGCTGGCACAGGCGCTGGCCATCATCCGCAGCAGCAACCCCGTGCGCAATGTGGTCATCGGGCCGGCGGCCTGGAACAGCGTGGAATGGCTGGACAAGCTGCGGCTGCCGGAGAACGACCGGCACATCATCGTCACGGTGCACTACTACGTGCCGATGACCTTCACCAGCCAGGGAATATCGTGGGTGCCCGAGTACGCGAAGCTTTCCGGCGTCACGTGGGGAACGCCGGCCGACTACGCCAGGCTGGAGGACGATTTCGATGGCGTGCAGAAGTGGGCAAAACGCCACGGCCGGCCCATCCTGCTCGGTGAATTCGGCACCAATGACAAGGCGCCGCTGGAGTCGCGGGTGAAGTATGAATCCGCCGTGGCGCGCGCCGCCGAGAAACGCGGCTGGGCCTGGGCCTGCTGGCAGTTCGACGGCGACTTCGTCATCTACGACATGGGCAGGGACCGGTGGATCGCGCCACTGCACCATGCGCTGGTCCCCGAATCCTCCGGATGATGCCCATGGAACTATCCGGCGATGCGACGGCCGACGCATTGGGCCCTGTAAGTTCCGGTCACATGTCATCCCGCGCAGGCATCTCTTCCGGCCATATGGAGGACCAGCGCCAGATACTGGTTCTCGCGCATCCCAGGGACGAGCTCGCGATACTCGAAGGCCACATCAAGGCCCAGTCGCGGCCCGGCCAGACCATGGCGGTGCTGGAAGCAGGCTGCGGGCGCGAGTGGTACTTCAGGATGGAGGGCATCGACTACGAACTGACCGGCATCGATCTCGATGCGGAGGCGCTGAAGGCGCGCCAGGAGATCAAGAAGGATCTCACGCATGGCATCGTCGGCGACCTGCGCACCGCGCAATTGCCCGCCGCCACCTTCGATCTGGTCTACAACGCCTATGTACTCGAGCACGTGGCCGGCGCCGAGCTGGTGCTGAGGAACATGGTCCATTGGCTCAAGCCCGGCGGGCTGCTCATCGTGCGCGTGCCGGACAAGGACAGCGTGCAGGGATTCCTCGCGCGGACCACGCCCCATTTCTTCCATGTGTGGTATTACCGCTGGGTCTGGAAGCTGAAGGACGCGGGCAAGCCCGGGTTTGCGCCTTACCCGACAGTCTACGACGAGGTCATTTCACGCGCTGGCATGCGCGATTTCTGCGCGGCCAATGGACTGGCAATCCTGGAAGAGATCGGCCTCGGCACCTACCGCCGCGGCCATGGCCTGCTGGCGAAGCTGACGCCCTTCATTGCCCGGATGGTCAGCCTGCTGACGCTGGGCAAGGTTCACGACAAATACGTGGACCGGACGCTGGTTGCGCGCAAGGTGGCGTAGCGCAAGGTGGCGTAGCGCAAGGTGGCGTAGTTCGCCGGCATTGCCGGCCGGCGCCGCACGCGCGGTCGCGGGCTACTTTGTCGCCTCGATCAGCAGATGCCAGCCCATGGTTCGCGCGCAGACCTTTTCCAGTGTGCGCAGCGCTGGCGAATCGCCGGCGTACTTGTTCAGCGGGAAATGCCCGACGCTCGTGCGCACCGCGCGGAATTGCGCGAACAGCCGCCTTGCCTCGCGGGAAGTGGTGGTGAAGGCGTACGGGCATTCCGGACCGTCCGTGCAGTGATGGACGAAGTTCCGCGCGCGGAAATAGCCCCACCCCTCCCTGAGGAAATTGCGGTAGTGGACTTCCCAGATCTCGCGCGTGGCATTGCCGCGTATTCCGAGCAGCTCGCCCGATTGCATGCCGCGCCGGTCGGCATCCCGGCTGCCCGCCCTGCGGGCAACCTGCAGCAGTGCGCGGGCGCGCATGCAGGTCAGTATCCGCACGTAGTAGTTGAAGCTGTGCCGGTTGTACAGCATCACGCGCGCCACGCCGCCCGGCTTCAGCACGCGGTGCACCTCGCGGATGGCGCGCGCCGGATCCGGCGTATGGTGCAGCACGCCGAAGGAATACACCGTATCGAAGGTATTGTCGGCGAAGCTCAGCTGCAGGCAGTTCTCCTGCCGGAACTGGCCAGGCAGGCCCTCGACTGCGAAATGGCGCCGCGTGGCAGCCACCGCCTCCGCGGTCAGGTCGACGCCGGTGTAGCGGGCGCCATGCCGCGCAAACATCACGCCATCCACGCCATTGCCGCAGCCGATTTCCAGCACCTGCCTGCCGGCACTTTGCTCGAACGCCGCGAAGGCGGGAATGTGCCACTCGGTGCGATAGCGGAAGGCGCAATACTGCGCGAAGAAATCGCCGTCGTCGCGGAAATCGCTGATGAAGTGGGTGCCGCAGGCCTCCGTGTTCCAGAAGGCACGCACGCGTTCCACGGCCTCGGACTGCGCGATCACCGCTTCGGTCATGACTTGTCTCCGGAGTTGGTTTGGCCGCAGCCCGGACCGTAGCCTTTCGCATCCTCCGCCGGTGATCCGGCCCTTGCCGGTGCTGGTAGTCCATTCGGACCATGGATCAGCGCCTTCAATGAGGCGTCGCTATTCCGGCACCACCAGGCGGTTCTCGACGCGCCTGACGCCCGGCACGCGTGCGGCAACCCGTTCGGCCGCGGCCCGGGCTTCGCGCGAAGGTACCGGTCCGAACAGCAGTACCTGCTGCTGGTCGTCGACGGTGACCAGCAGGCGCAGGTCCGCGGTTGCGGCGTCGTGCTGCAGCGCGTCCTCGACCGCATGGAGCAGTTGGCCCGCCTTCTGCTCCGCGGCTTCGGCGCGCGCCGCGTCGATTTCGATGCCGCTCGAGACAGGGGCTCCGGCGGCGGCTTTTTCTGCGGCGGCCGTGATGCGCCGGATGTCCGCAGCGCCGGCCGCCTTGCCCGCAAGGATGACGATGTCGGCGTGGTTCGAGACCGTGACCTGGCTTGCCATTCCGTCGGGCAGATCCTGCAGTGCGCGCCGAACCCTGGCCACCCTCGCGTCCATTTCCGCGTCGGCGGAATCCGCTGCCGGCACCGCCACCTGCTGTCCGGCCGCCGCGCAGTGGACCGTTGCCGGCGCAAGGGCCCAGATGCATGCAACGAGAATCGGCTTCATGGCGGTGTCCCTCCTCATCTGAACAGCGACAGTGGAATCGCATCCGCCATGGCCTGATAGCCGCGTGGCGAGGGATGCAGATGATCGCCGCTGTCGTACTCCGTCCGGAACTGCAGGGGATGATCCGGATCGCGCACGGCCTTGTCGAAATCGACCACGGCGTCGAAGTGCCCGGGGGCGCGGATCCACTCGTTGATCTGCCGCCGGTCGGCTTCATCGCGCGGCGTGGGATGGTAGGTCGGCCCCGCGTACGGCGTCAGCGTGCCGCCGAAGACCTTGAGCCCGCGGGCATGGGCGCGTTCGATGATCTGCCGGTAGGCACCGGTGATCCGCCGCACCAGGTTGTCATGTTCGGCGTCGGTGTGTCCGCCCGCGGCGCCGAAGGTGCCCAGGTCGTTGATGCCCTCGTGCACGATCAGGTAACGCGCGCCGCCCTGTGCGAGCACGTCGCGATCCAGCCGCGCGAGCGCGTTCGGACCGAGGCCGTCGTCGAGCAGCCGGTTGCCGCCGATGCCCAGGTTGAGCACGGCAAGCGGCAGCTTCGCCGCCGCGAGGCGCGCCGCCAGCGCGTCGCTCCACCGGTCGTTGCCGTTGGTGGTGCTGCCGCGGCCGTCCGCGATGGAGTCGCCGAGAATGACCACCGCGGCGGCGCTCGCGGCTGCGACGTCCATTCCGGAGATCACGAACCAGTGCTCGAAGCTCGTCGCATCCTGCAGGCTGGCCGCCGACACCTGATTGTCGTGGACCACCCAGGAAGTCGTGCGCGAGCCGGGATGACCGGTCTGGCCATGCGGCGCCTCCGGCAGGTACAGCGAGATGGCGACACTGGTGCCGGCCGGCGCGTCGAAATGAAAGGCATCCGAGAGATAGTCGGCCCCGGCCGGGATGAGAACCTCGTCGCGGCCGTCGAACAGCACCGGCGTGTCGGATGCGGTGTCGATGGCGGAAGATCCCGCCGCCGTTGGCCGGGCCACGTGCACGGCGCCGATCCGCAGCGGTGCCTGGCCGAAGGCATTGGAAAGATGCAGCCGCCAGGTCTTGCCGCCGAGCGAGAGATGCAGGGTCTGGCGCAAGGTGGCATTGGTCAGTTCGGCATCCGGCAGGGCGTTGCGCGGTTCGGGTGTCTGCTGGGCCGTGGCCCAGCTGCCGACCCAGGTGACGGGTGGCGCCGCCAGCGCCATCGCGGCCGCCAGGCTCGCCGCG
>DATJXQ010000064.1:0-16189 GCA_035500015.1 Steroidobacteraceae bacterium | reverse complement strand
ATTGGCGGGGGACGGGTTTTCCGCGGCAATTTGCCGCGGCCTCATTGAAGCCGCCGCAGTCACAACGTGTGCGCGTGGTTTCAGTCAGCGTTTTCCGCGGCAATTTGCCGCGGCCTCATTGAAGCTCTGGATCGTGGCGTTATAGGCCCAGGCCGCGCCGCGTTTTCCGCGGCAATTTGCCGCGGCCTCATTGAAGCCCGCTAATGCTATTCATGATGAGCTTGTATTCCTGCCGTTTTCCGCGGCAATTTGCCGCGGCCTCATTGAAGCCCGGCAACACCATGCGCGCTTGCGGCTATGGCATGGTTTTCCGCGGCAATTTGCCGCGGCCTCATTGAAGCATGACGTGTGCGACCGCGTGCGTCGGCAATACATGGTTTTCCGCGGCAATTTGCCGCGGCCTCATTGAAGCAGCCGCTGATCCACGCGCCAGTCGATCAGCGCATCCGTTTTCCGCGGCAATTTGCCGCGGCCTCATTGAAGCGAGGGTGATACATTCAGTCCAAATGGATGGAACTGCGGTTTTCCGCGGCAATTTGCCGCGGCCTCATTGAAGCACCGTATCAGCGAGGTCGCCTTGCTCCAGCCGGTACGTTTTCCGCGGCAATTTGCCGCGGCCTCATTGAAGCGTGAGGCGGTGCTCGTCCACCGCCTCCGCGAGGCCCGTTTTCCGCGGCAATTTGCCGCGGCCTCATTGAAGCCTGGGCCGCACGCCAAGGTTCATCGCAGCGGCGGGCGTTTTCCGCGGCAATTTGCCGCGGCCTCATTGAAGCGAGAGCGTGGCCTCCCGCGAGAACGGTTTCCCCGCCGTTTTCCGCGGCAATTTGCCGCGGCCTCATTGAAGCGCCGAGGCCTCGCGCTTGCGCTGGGCCCACTGCTCCGTTTTCCGCGGCAATTTGCCGCGGCCTCATTGAAGCATGCGCCACAGCATGCAGGCCGGTCTTCGCGCGATGTTTTCCGCGGCAATTTGCCGCGGCCTCATTGAAGCTTCCGCCACGAGGCGGCGAACGTGGGCGAGTTGCACGTTTTCCGCGGCAATTTGCCGCGGCCTCATTGAAGCCTCGAAAGCACCGCTACACGCTGGGCCAGGACCTGCGTTTTCCGCGGCAATTTGCCGCGGCCTCATTGAAGCACGGAGTGATTCCGCAGTTTGCCCATTCCGTGCCTCGTTTTCCGCGGCAATTTGCCGCGGCCTCATTGAAGCCCCAGTTCGGCCAGCAGGTTGTCGAATGCCACGCTGCGTTTTCCGCGGCAATTTGCCGCGGCCTCATTGAAGCCGCCATCGGCCCAACCGAACACACCCACGGCCAAGGTTTTCCGCGGCAATTTGCCGCGGCCTCATTGAAGCGTGGCCAGCGTGGATATGCAGATTATCGGCGCTGACGTTTTCCGCGGCAATTTGCCGCGGCCTCATTGAAGCCGGCGAACTGATCGTGCATCAGGGTCTCGCCGTTGCGCCGTTTTCCGCGGCAATTTGCCGCGGCCTCATTGAAGCGGGCAACTGCCGCGCCATATGCGTGATCTCGGCGCACGTTTTCCGCGGCAATTTGCCGCGGCCTCATTGAAGCGCGCGGCATTTGGCCTATCCTCCTCGGATGGAAACGTTTTCCGCGGCAATTTGCCGCGGCCTCATTGAAGCGGTGGTCTGCACCGGATAGATCTGCGGCTGCGATGCGTTTTCCGCGGCAATTTGCCGCGGCCTCATTGAAGCTACAACCTGAAGGCGCAGCAGGGATTCACGCTGCGGTTTTCCGCGGCAATTTGCCGCGGCCTCATTGAAGCGCGGCCAGCTCGGCACGTGGTATGAGTTTAGGGTTGTTTTCCGCGGCAATTTGCCGCGGCCTCATTGAAGCGCTGGCGTTGTAGGCGTTCTTCCCGGTGCTGTCCGGGGTTTTCCGCGGCAATTTGCCGCGGCCTCATTGAAGCGCGCCCTTGCTGCGCATCGCATCGTCGCAGGCTTCGGCGTTTTCCGCGGCAATTTGCCGCGGCCTCATTGAAGCCTGGTGATGTTCCCGCGGGAACATCCGAAGTGGTGGAGTTTTCCGCGGCAATTTGCCGCGGCCTCAGTGAATCACCAGCAGGTACAGCGCCCAGGCCAGCAGCACGGCGCCGTTTTCCGCGGCAATTTGCCGCGGCCTCATTGAAGCGGATTCTTCCGCGAGGAGTAGAGCCCATGGATCCCAGTTTTCCGCGGCAATTTGCCGCGGCCTCATTGAAGCACCGAACAGCGCATAGGCCGCAGCGAACTCGCTGCCGTTTTCCGCGGCAATTTGCCGCGGCCTCATTGAAGGGACAGCTCGAATGTGCGCACTTCGTGGAAGCGGCGTTTTCCGCGGCAATTGTGTTCCGGCGCCAGCTGCGTACTGCAGACGCGCAATCGTTGACCAGTAATAGTTCCGGTCCAGCAGTCATTGCGCTATTCTTGTCTGGCCTATCGGAAGAGCGGCCTCTGCCAGGGCGTCAATTCCTACTTCCGGGGCGACCGGCATGTGGCGGCGTGCCGGTCACCGACAATTCCATGCAGCGTTTCCTCGTGATTCTTGGCGTAGCGATACTCGCGCTTGGCCTCGCCTGGCCGTTGCTGTCGAAGCTGCCGCTCGGGCACCTGCCGGGCGACATCGTGATCGACCGCCCGGGTTTCAGGTTCTACCTTCCGCTCACGAGCTCGCTGCTGATCAGCGCGCTGGTCAGCTTCGTGCTGTGGCTGCTGCGCCGCTGACAGCGCGCATCCTCAGCTCATCCTCGCCCACCTGACCAGCGTGCCGAAGCCCGGCGGCTTGCCATGCATCAGCAGGCCGATGCGGAACACCTTGGCCGCGAACCACACCGCCGCGCAGGCGGCCACCAGGCTCGCCGCGAGCGACAGCAGCACCTGCCACACCGGCGGCGGCGAACTGGACGCCAGCCGCGCCATCATCGCGAAGGCATTCACCGGCGGAACGAAGCTGGCGATCACCGCAAAGGGCGCATCGGGCTGCCCGCCGATGATCGGCGACAGGATGTACGGCAGCACCAGCAGGATGATGATGGGTCCGTTCAGCGACTGCGCATCGGCGATCTGGTTGACCGCCGCGCCGACCGTCAGCATCAGCGCGCCGTACACCAGGTAGGACATCAGGAAGAACAGGAACAGGTACAGGATCAGCAGCGGGTCGATCAGGCCGAACATCGCGAACTGCAGCAGCGCGAGCACGCCCAGCGCCACGTAGACCCCCATCGATACCATGGTCACGCCCAGCTGCCCGAGCAGCTTGCCCCACATCATCTCCAGCGGCGCGACCGCGGCGAGCAGCACCTCGACCACGCGGCTGCTTTTTTCCTCCACCGTCGACATCATCAGCGCCTGGCCGCCCATCATCACGCCCATGAACATCAGGAATCCCATGATGAAGGGCAGCAGGCGGTTCAGCACCTGGCCGCCGCCATGGTTGGCACCGCCGGCGGACACCAGCGTGGTCTGGGTGGGGGCGATCTCCGTGGCGCTGCGCACGATGGCCGGATCCACGCCGGTGGCGCGCAGCCGGGCAGCGATCAGCGCCCGGCGGACCGCGCCGTGCAGCGTGCTCTCGGCATCCTGCGGCAGGTTGCGTGGCGCATACAGCTGGTAGGTGGCAAACGGGACATCGCCATGGCGCTCCACCGCGGCGGCGGGCACCTCGACGAGCGCGCGGCGCTGGTACTTGCCGAGGTGTTCGTCGGTCAGCCACGACTTCTCGCCCGCCTCCGTGGCATCCGGCGGCAGCACCTGCAGCTGGAATCGCGGCATCGCCGGCAGCGCGGCCGCCGCGGCGCCCGCCACCTGCTGGCCGGCAGCGCCCAGCTGCTCGGTGGAAGCGCGGGTCTGCGCCCCGCGGGCCGCCGCCAGCGCGGCCGGATCCAGTTCGGCGTGCAGCGCGTCGGCCAGCGTCCCGCTGCCATCGATGAGCGCCACCTGCACGTCCATCTGTGCCCCGGCACTGGCCAGCAGCTTCGGAACCAGCGTTATCAGTACCACCAGGATGAGCGGCATCATCAGCACGCCGAACAGGAAGCCCTTACTCGACACGGTGACCAGGAAATCGCGCCTGGCCACCAGCCCCACGCGCTTGACACTGATCATCTGCCCTCCCCGGCCGTCAGGCCCTGCAGGTGCTGGCGCAACGCCTCCTCGGATTCGCCGGCGTCGCCCTTGACGATGCCGACGAACATGTCTTCCAGCCGCAGCCGCGCGACTTCCACGCGCGCGGGGGCCACGCGACCGGCAGCCTCGCGCATCACGTTGACCGGATCGGCCCCGGGCTCCAGGTGCAGCGCGTACTCGCTGTCGTTGCCCGAAACGCGGGCCACGCCCGCCGTGCCGCGCAGTGCCTCCGCATCGCCGGACTGCGGCGCCAGCGGCTCGAACAGCACGCGCGAGGTATCGTACTGGCGCCTGAGCTTCGCCATCGGCTCATCGAGCACCTTGCGTCCCTTGTGGATCATCACGATGCGGTCGCAGAGCTCCTCGGCCTGCGCCATCACGTGCGTGGAGAACAGGATGGTGGTGCCGCGGCGGCGCTCGGCGGCGATCACGTCCTTCAGCAATCGCACGCTCACCGGGTCCAGGCCGCTGAACGGCTCATCCAGGATCAGCAACTCGGGCTGGTGCACGATACAGCCGACGAACTGCACCCGCTGCAGCATGCCCTTGGAAAGATCCTCGCATTTCTTCTTCTCGACGTCCTGCAGGCCCAGCCGGCTGAGCAGGTCGCGCGCGCGCGCCTGCGACTGCTGCGGGGGCACTCCCTTCAGGCCCGCGAGGTAATCGAGGAAGGCGCCGACGCGCATCTTGCGGTATACGCCGCGCTCCTCGGGCAGGTAGCCGATGCGGTCCTTGGCCTCGAGCGCGGAACGCTGGTTCAGCACTTCCACCGCGCCGGCGTCCGGAAACAGTATCGACATCAGGATGCGGATGGTGGTGCTCTTGCCCGCGCCGCTGGGGCCGATGAGCCCGCAGGTCTCGCCCTGCGGTACCACCAGGTCGAGACCGGCCACGGCGCGCTGCGCGCCGAAGGATTTGTCCACGCCCCGCAGGGCCAGTGCTGCGTCCACCCGTCCCCTCCCATCCCTGTTGTTCGAACGAGCCGTTACTTCTTCGGCATGTACAGGTCGGTCAATGTACCTTCAAGTGCCTCGGCCGTCATGCCCACGGTTTCCGACAGCGTGGGATGCGGATGGATGGTGAGGCCGACATCGGCGGTATCCGCGCCCATCTCGATGGCCAGCCCGACTTCGGCGATCAGCTCGCCGGCGTTCGGCCCGACGATGCCGCCGCCGATCACGCGATTGCTGGCGGCATCGACGATCAGCTTGGTGAACCCTTCGTCACGGCCCAGTGACAGCGAGCGGCCGCTGGCGGCCCACGGGAAGGCCGCCTTGCGGATGTCCAGCCCATCGCGCTTCGCCTGCAGCTCCGTGACGCCCACCCAGGCCACCTCCGGATCGGTATACGCCACGGAAGGGATCACGCGTGCATCGAAGAAGGCCTTGTGCCCGGCCGCCACTTCGGCGGCGACCTTGGCCTCGTGCGTGGCCTTGTGCGCCAGCATGGGCTGGCCGACGATGTCGCCGATGGCGAAGATGCCCGGCACATTGGTGCGCATCTGGCGGTCGACCGGGATGAAGCCCCGCTCGTTCACCGTGACACCGGCCGCCTCGCAATTGATCGCCCTGCCGTTGGGCACGCGGCCCACGGCTACCAGCACGCGGTCGTAGACATCCGTGCTGACCTGCCCGCCGGCATCGAAGGTCACGCGGATGCCCTCGGGCAGCGCTTCCACTTTGGTGGACTTCGTGCCCAGCATGATCTTCTCGTAGCGCTTCTGCAGGCGCTTTTCCAGCGGCCGCACCAGGTCGGGATCCGCGCCGGGCATCAGCTGCGTGCCCAGCTCGACCACCGACACCTTCGCGCCCAGCGCATCGTACACGCAGGCCATCTCCAGGCCGATGATGCCGCCGCCGATCACCAGCAGCCTTTTGGGAATACCCTGCAGTTCCAGCGCACCGGTGGAATCGATGATGCGCGGATCCTCGGGAATGAACGGCAGCTTCACCGCCTCGGAACCGGCGGCGATGATGCAATGGTCGAAGCCGATGAGCTGCTTCCTGCCGTCGCCGCTGCTCACCTCGATGACGCGGCTGCCGGCAAAGCGGCCCACGCCACGCACCACTTCCACCTTGCGCGTCTTCGCGAGACCGGTGAGACCGCCGGTGAGCTTCTTCACCACGCTTTCTTTCCAGATGCGCAGCCTGTCGACATCCAGCTGCGGCGCGCCGAAAACGATGCCATGCGCGGCCATCTCGTGAGTTTCCTCGATGACCTTCGCCGCATGCAGCAACGCCTTCGACGGAATGCAGCCCACGTTCAGGCACACGCCGCCAAGACTGTCCCAGCGCTCGATGAGCGCCACCTGGAGGCCCAGGTCGGCGGCGCGGAATGCGGCGGTGTAACCGCCGGGGCCGGCGCCGAGCCCCACCAGCTGGAAGCTGCGGTCCGGCTTCGGTCCAGGCGCCGGCGCCGGCGCCGACTTGGCGGCGGGCTGCGCGGCGGGCGCCGCTGGCGCGGAAACAGCCGCCGGCGCGGCGGCGGCCGGAGCTGCCGCGGTCATCGCAACCGCGGGCGTGGCTGGCACCGTCTTCGCCGCGGGCGCGACCTTCGTCGCGGCCGCTTCCAGGCGCGCGATCACCGTGCCCTTGCGCACCTTGCCGCCGGCCTGCACCGGCAGCGCGGTGATCTTGCCGGCGGCGGTCGAGGGCACGTCCATGGTCGCCTTCTCGGTCTCCAGCGTCAGCAATGGCGTGTCGATCCCGACCACGTCACCGACCTTCACCAGCACCTCGACGACATTGACCTCGTCGAAATTGCCGAGGTCCGGTACCGCAACCTCCACGTCGCTCACGGCAATCCCGCCAGCAGCGCGTCCGGATCGGCCAGCACCTTCGACAGGTACACCGCAAAGCGCGCGCCCATGGCACCGTCGATCAGCCGGTGGTCATAGGACAGCGACAGCGGCAGCATCTGGCGCGCCTTGAACTCCTGGCCATCCCACACCGGCTTCACCTGCGTGCGCGACACGCCGAGGATGGCTACCTCCGGCGCATTGATGATGGGCGTGAACGCCGTGCCGCCGATGCCGCCAAGGCTCGATATGGTGAAGCTGCCGCCCTGCATCTCGCCGCCCTTCAGCGTGCCCTTGCGCGCGCGCTCCGACAAATCGCCCAGCGCATGCGCGATGCCGAAGAGATCCAGCTGGTCGGCGTTCCGGATCACCGGCACCAGCAGGCCATTGGGCGTGTCGGCGGCGAAGCCCACGTGGAAATACTTCTTCAGCACCATGTTCTCGCCGTCGAGCGAGGCGTTGAACACGGGATATTCCTTCAGCGCCAGCACGCAGGCGCGCACGATGAAGGCCAGCGGGGTGATCTTCACGCCGGCCGCGGCGGCCTTGTCCTTGAGCTTGGCGCGCTCGGCTTCCAGTGCGGTGATGTCCGCCTCGTCGTACTGCGTGACATGCGGCACGTTGACCCAGGCCGCGTGCAGGCGCGGCCCGGAGATTTTCTGGATGCGGCCCAGCGGCCTGACCTCGACGGGGCCGAACTTCGCGAAATCGACCCTGGGTACCTGCGGCAGCGCCGGGCCGGCAGCCTGCAGGCCGCCGGAAAGCATGGCCTTGACCCAGGCCTTCACATCCTCGTGCGTGATGCGGCCGCGCTGGCCGCTGCCTTTCACACGCCCGAGGTCCACGCCCAGCTCGCGTGCCAGCTTGCGTACCGAGGGACCGGCGTGCGCGGTGCCGAAGCCGGTCTCGTTCACGGGCGGCAATGTGGCGGCGGCGCGCGCGGGCGGTGGTGGCGCCGCAGGCGGCGCAGCCCGCGGTGCGGCAGCAGTGGCAGGAGCTGCCACCGACGACGTAGACGGTGCCGCAGCCTGGGCCGGGCCTGCCACACCGCTCAACGTGACGACGCGGCTGCCCGCGGAAACCTTGCCACCCTTCTGCACGTGCACGGCCTCGACCGTGCCCGCCGCCGTGGAGGGGACGTCCATGGTGGCCTTCTCGGTCTCGAGCGTGGCCAGCGGGGTGTCGACCTCGACCTTGTCGCCGACCTTCACCAGCACGTCGATGACGCCGACCTCGGTGAAGTTGCCCATATCGGGCACCAGTACATCCACGCTGCGCGGCGTGACTGCCGCGGGCGCCACCGCAGCAGCCGCGGCCGCTGCAGTCCCGGCGGAGGCCGGCGCGATAGCCGGTGACGCACCGGGCGTCGCGGTACCCTTGGCCGCCAGCAGCGTCACGACCAGCGAGCCGGCCGACACCTTGCCGCCCTTCTGCACGTGCACCTTCGCGATCACGCCGGCGGCGGTGGACGGCACGTCCATGGTCGCCTTCTCGGTCTCCAGCGTGATCAGCGGCGTGTCGATGGCGACGGTGTCGCCAGCTTTCACCAGCACGTCGATGACGCCGACTTCGGTGAAATTGCCGAGATCCGGCACGCGCACTTCGATGGTCTGTGACATGCGCGCCTTCAGCTGTTCAGCGGGTTGGCCTTGGCCGGATCCACGCCGAGCTTCTTCACGGCCTGGACCACCACCTTGCGCTCGATGGCGCCGTCATCGGCCAGCGCCTTCAGCGCCGCCAGCGCCACGTAGCGGCGGTCCACCTCGAAGTGGCCGCGCAACGCGGCGCGGCCGTCGCTGCGGCCGAAGCCGTCGGTGCCCAAGGTCACGTAGCGGCCCGGAATCCACTGGCGGATCTGGTCGGGAACGATGCGCATGTTGTCGGTGGCGGCCACGACCGGACGCTGGTTGCCGCCGAACAACTGCGCCACCCAGGGCTGGCTCGGCGCCCTCGCGGGATTGAGCAGGTTGTCGCGCTCCACCAGCAGCGCCTCGCGGCGCAGCTCGCTGAAGCTGGTGACCGAATACACATCGGCCGCCACCTTGTAATCCTGCTCGAGGATGTCGGCGGCCGCGAGCACCTCGCGCAGGATGGTGCCGGAGCCCAGCAGCGTGGCGCGTGGCGTTTTCCCGCCGGCCCTGGCGCCGGCGGCCTTTGCGCCGGCTTTCTTCTTCGCAACCGCTTTCGCGCCCACGGCGCTTCCGCGCAACAGGTAAGCACCCTTGAGGATGCCTTCCTCCGCGCCGGCAGGCATCGGCGGATGCACGTAGTTTTCGTTCATCACCGCGAGGTAGTAGAAGATGTTCTGTCCTTCCACGTACATCTTCTTCATGCCGTCGTGGATGACCACGGCGAGCTCGTACGCATATGCCGGATCGTACGCGCGGCAGTTGGGCACCGTGGTCGCCACCAGCTGGCTGTGGCCGTCCTGGTGCTGCAGGCCCTCGCCCGCCAGCGTGGTGCGGCCGGCGGTGCCGCCCAGCAGGAAGCCGCGCGCCTGGATGTCGCCCGCGGCCCAGATGAAATCGCCCACGCGCTGGAAGCCGAACATCGAGTAGTAGATGTAGAACGGCACCATGTGCTGCTTGTGGTTCGCATAGGCCGTGCCGGCCGCGATCCACGAGCACAGCGCGCCGGCCTCGTTGATGCCTTCCTCGAGCATCTGGCCCTTGCGGTCCTCCTTGTACGACATCAGCTGGTCGGCGTCCTGCGGCGTGTACAGCTGGCCGACGGCCGAGTAGATGCCGATCTGGCGGAACAGTCCCTCCATGCCGAAGGTGCGCGCCTCGTCCGGCACGATGGGCACGATGTTGCGGCCGATGTTCTTATCCTTCAGCAGCGCGGTGAGGATGCGCACGAAGGCCATGGTGGTGGAGATCTCGCGGTCCGCGGTGCCGTCGAGCAGCGGCTTGAAGGTATCCAGCGGTGGCAGCGCCAGCGGCGGCAGGTCGACGCTGCGCCTGGGCAGGTAGCCGCCGAGCTTCGCGCGCTGCGCCTTGAGATAGCGGATCTCCTCGCTGTCCCCGGACGGCTTCACGAACTGGAAGCCCGCGATGTCCTGGTCGGTAAGCGGCAGGCCGAGGGTCTCGCGGAAGTGCGCGACCGAATCGGCGTCCAGCTTCTTCTGCTGGTGCGCCACCATCTGGCCTTCGGCGGCCTTGCCGAGGCCAAAGCCCTTCACTGTGTGCGCGAGGATGACCGTTGGCTGGCCCTTGTGGGCCATCGCCGCGGCATAGGCGGCGTACACCTTCTGTGCGTCGTGCCCGCCGCGTTTCAGGCGCCAGATGTCCTCGTCGGACATGTTGGCCACCATCGCGGCGGTCTCGGGATGCTTGCCGAAGAAATGCTCGCGCGTGTACGTGCCGCCCTTGGCCTTGAAGTTCTGGAACTCGCCGTCGACGCAGGTATCCATCAGCCGGCGCAGCACGCCATCGTGGTCCTGCGCGAACAGCGGATCCCAGCCGCGGCCCCACAGCACCTTGATGACGTTCCAGCCCGCGCCGAGGAAGGCCGCCTCCAGCTCCTGCACGATCTTGCCGTTGCCGCGCACCGGGCCGTCGAGGCGCTGCAGGTTGCAGTTCACCACGAAGATGAGGTTGTCCAGGCCCTCGCGCACCGGCATGGTGAGCTGGCCCATGGACTCGGGCTCGTCCATCTCGCCGTCGCCGCAGAAGCACCACACCTTGCGATCCGACGGCGGCGTCAGCCCGCGGTTTTCCATGTAGCGGATGAAGCGCGCCTGGTAGATGGCCATCATCGGCCCGAGGCCCATCGACACGGTGGGGAACTGCCAGAAATCCGGCATCAGCCACGGATGCGGATAGGACGACAGGCCGCCGCCGCCCACCTCGTGGCGGAATTTCTTCAGGTTCGCCTCGGTGAGGCGCCCTTCGAGGAAGGCGCGCGCGTACACGCCCGGCGAGCTGTGGCCCTGGATGAACACCAGGTCGCCCGGGTGCTGTTCCGAAGCCCCGCGCCAGAAGTGATTGAACCCCACTTCATACAGCGTGGAAGAGGAAGCGTAGCTGGCCAGGTGCCCGCCGTATTCCGAGGACTGCTTGTTGGCCTGCTGCACCATGGCCACGGCGTTCCAGCGCATGTAGGCCTCGAGGCGCTTCTCCAGCGCGCGGTCGCCGGGATACGCCGGTTCCTGCCCCGCGGGAATGGTGTTCACGTAGGCCGTGTTCGGCTTGAACGGCAGGTAGGCGCCGGAACGTCGCGCGCGGTCGATCAGCTGCTCGAGGAGGAAATGCGCGCGATCGCCGCCACCGGTGCGTATCACCGAATCAATGGCCTCGAGCCACTCGCGGGTTTCTTCGGGATCCTGGTCCTGGATGTTCTGGACTTCAGCCATTGGTCTGCCTGAGGCGCCCCATAAACGGGAAAAAAGTCAATAGTGACGCTGTGCTACGATGCCGCGCCGCGCCTCTTTGCGAGTCGCGCGATGATCCGGCTTTTGGTCCTGTTCGGTCAAGCAAACCGCCCGCGTCATGCCTTCCTTACTGCCTTCCCAGCAAGCGCCGCGCATCCGCCTCCTCGCCGGCATGCCCGACGCTTCCCGGCTCGATGTGTACGACGCCGTGCTGTTGCTGCTGCCAACGGATGATAAACCCCGCGGCAGGTTCGTGGATGCCGGCCCGTGGCAGATACTGCATCGCCGTGGCAAGGCCGCGCACGGCACGGTGCGTGGCGCCTCATTCGACAACCGCCGGCAGACGCAGGCCGTGCTCGGCTACTGCCGCACCGATGCCCCGCCGTTCGAGCTGCTGCGCGTGGCGGGAGTGCTGGCACAGCGCGCACTGGGCGAGCGCGCCGATGCCGCGCGCATCGCCGTGCTGGCGCAGTGCCCCGCGAAAATGCGTGCGGCCTGGCAGGAGGCACTGTACGCGGCGCTGGCCGCGCATGCCTTTGCGCTGCCGGCGGACAAGCGCCGCGATGCGCCGCCGCGCAGGCTCGGGCGCGTGGACGTGCTCGACGCGGCGCGGATGGATGCGCGCCGCGCCGAGGTGATCGCCGATGCCACCAACCTCGCGCGCCATCTGACGGCGTTGCCGCCCAATGTGCTGGACGCCGGCGCCTATCGCCGCCTGCTTGCGACGCTGGCGCGGCGCCATCGGTTGCGGCTGCGCTGGCATGGCGAGGCGCAACTGGCGCGGCTCGGCGCGGGCGCTTTCCTCGCGGTGGCGCGCGGCAATGCGCGCCGCGATGCCGGCATCGCCGAACTGCGCTACGCACCGCGCGGCCGCGCCGCGCGCCCGCAGATCGCGCTGGTCGGCAAGGGCGTGCTGTTCGATACCGGGGGCACCAACCTCAAGCCGCACAAAGCCATGCTCGACATGCACACCGACATGGCCGGCAGCGCGGTGGCGCTGGCTACATTGGTGGCCGCGGCGCGACTGCGCATCCCGGTGGTACTGGATGCATGGCTGGCCATCACCGAGAACTCCATCGGCCCGAAGGCCTACCGGCCGCAGGAAGTGATCCGCGCCGTCAATGGCACCACCATCCAGGTGATCCACAGCGACGCGGAAGGCCGCATGGCGCTGGCCGATACGCTGGCGCTGGCGGCACGCCGCCGGCCGCGCGTCATCATCGACTTCGCGACACTGACCGGCGCCTGTGTATATGCGCTCACCGAACGCATGAGCGGCCTGTTCGCCAGCGATGCGCAGCTGGCCGAGGCGCTGCTCACCGCTGCGCAAGCCAGTGGCGAGCGGCTGTGGCAATTCCCCTTCCCCGAGGATTACGACACGGACCTCGACAGCCCCACCGCCGACATCGCGCAATGCGCGGTCGAGGGCAAGGGGGATCACATCCTGGCGACGCGTTTCCTGCAGCGCTTCGTGCCGCGGGAGATCGCCTGGGCGCATGTGGATCTCTCCTCGGCCACGCGCCGCGGCGGCCTCGCGCACGTGCCCACCGAGATCACCGGCTTCGGCGCACGACTCGCACTGACGTACCTGCTCGACCGGCGGAGCCCCTGATGGATCGCCTCACGCTGCGCCAGCCGGACGACTGGCACCTGCACCTGCGCGATGGCACGGCGCTGGCCGCGGTGCTGCCGCATACCGCCGCGCAGTTCGCGCGCGCCATCGTGATGCCGAACCTGAAGCCGCCGGTGACGACCACCGCGCAGGCGGCCGCGTATCGCGAACGCATCCTGGCCGCGCGGCCGGCCGGCAGCCGCTTCGAGCCGCTGATGACGCTGTACCTCACTGATCGCACCGATCCGCGCGAGATCGCGACAGCGCGGGCCAGCGGCTTCGTGCATGGCTGCAAGCTGTATCCCGCCGGCGCCACCACCAATTCCGATGCGGGCGTCACCGACATCGGCAACATCCAGGCCGTGCTCGAGGCCATGGCCGAGGCCGGCCTGCCGCTGCAGGTGCACGGCGAGGTGACCTCGCCGGAGGTGGACGTCTTCGACCGCGAGCAGCGCTTCATCGAGGCGGTGCTCGCGCCGCTGCGCGCGCGGCTGCCGCGGCTGCGCATCGTGTTCGAGCACGTCACCACGGCCGCGGCGGTGGAATTCGTGCGCGCCCAGGCCACGAACGTCGCCGCCACCATCACGCCGCAGCATCTGCTGCTGAACCGCAACGCATTGTTCGCCGGCGGCATCCGCCCACACCATTATTGCCTGCCGGTGCTCAAGCGCGAAGGCGACCGACGCGCGCTGCTGGACGCGGTGGCCACCGGCGATCACCGCTTCTTCCTCGGCACCGACAGCGCGCCGCATGCGCGCGGCACCAAGGAGGCGGCTTGCGGCTGCGCGGGCATCTATTCGGCGCACGCGGCGCTGGAGCTGTACGCGGAGGCCTTCGACAGCATCGGCGCGCTGGCGCGCCTGCCGGCCTTTGCCGGCGAGCATGGTCCGCGCTTCTACAACCTGCCGCCGAACGAGGGCACGGTAACCCTGCAGCGCGGCGCATGGCAGGTGCCGGAGTGCTATCCCTTCGACGGCGATACCCTGGTGCCGCTGCGCGCCGGCGGGACGCTGGGCTGGCGGCTGGTGAAGTAATGGGAGCGGTGGAACTCTGCTCGAAGCGCTTCCGCGGCTTCCTGCCGGTGGTCATCGACGTGGAGACCGGCGGCTTCTTCGCCAAGACCGATGCATTGCTGGAAATCGCCGCCGTACTCATCGAGATCGATTCCACGGGGCGCCTGCGGCGCGGCGCCACCCATGCCTTCCATGTGAAACCCTTCGAGGGCGCAAGGCTGGATCCGGTCTCGCTGGAAGTCACCGGCATCGATCCGTGGCATCCGCTGCGGCCCGCCATCGATGAAGCAGACGCGCTGCAGCGCATATTCCGCGAGATCCGCACGGCCATCCGCGCGCATGGCTGCCGGCGCGCCATTCTCGTGGGCCACAACGCCGCCTTCGACCTGGGCTTCCTGAACGCGGCAGTGGAACGCACCGGCATCAAGCGCAATCCCTTCCATCCTTTCTCGTGCTTCGATACCGCGACGCTGGCTGGCGCGGCGCTGGGCCAGACCGTGCTGGCACGCGCCGCGCAACTGGCCGGCATCGATTTCGACACCCGCGAGGCGCACTCGGCCATCTACGACGCCGAACGCACCGCGGAGCTGTTCTGCCGGATCTGCAACGACATGCATGAAAGCTTCCTGCGCGCCGAGGAAAAAGCGCGCGCGCTGGGCTGGAAGGATGGCGCACCGGCGCCGCTGGATCTCACCGAAGGCGACCAGTAGCCACAGCAGCAGGAGGGGTCTTCCATGAAAGTCATCGGCCTGATGCAGTTCGGCGGCCCCGAGGTACTGCAGGTCATCGATCTCCCCGATCCGCATCCGGGGCCGGGCGAGGTCCGCGTGCGCGTGCACGCCGCCGCCGTGCATCCCAGCGACCTGGCCGTGCGGGCCAGTGGCTACGGCGGGCGCATGGCAAGCCGGCCCACGCCGCATATTCCCGGCTGGGATGCGGCGGGCGTGATCGACGAAATCGGTCCCGGCGCCGACGGCCGGCTGAAGATCGGCGAACGCGTGCTGGCCGTGGCCAATGCCAGCGCGGATACCAAAGGCGCATACCAGCAATTGCTCGTGGTGCCCGCGGCCTCGGTCGTACGCGCACCGGCAAACATGGATTTCGCCGCCGCCTCGACGCTGCTGATGAATTCGCTCACGGCGCGGCTGGGCCTGGATGCGATGGCGTTGCGACCGGGACAGAGCCTCGCCGTCACCGGTTCGGCCGGCGCGCTGGGCGGATATGTCATCCAGCTGGCCAGGGCCGATGGCCTGCGCGTGATTGCCGACGTTTCCGACGCGCCGGCGGACCGCGAACTGGTGACGCGGCTGGGCGCGCACGAGCTGGTCCTGCGCGGACCCGGCTTCGCCGACCGCGTGCGCTCACGGGTTCCGGATGGCGTGGACGGCCTGTTCGATGCGGCGCTGCTCAACGGCGCGGCTGTCCCGGCGATTGCCGATGGCGGCGTGCTGGTCACCGTGCGCGGCTGGAACGAGCCTGTCGGGCGCGGCATCCGCGTGTTCCCCGTGCTTGTTGCCGCCGCCATCACCGACACGGCGAAACTTGAACGGCTGCGCGATCAGGCCGAAGCCGGGGTGCTCACCGCGCGCGTGGCGCAGGTTCTGCCTGCTGCCCAGGCCGCGGAGGCACACCGCATGCTCGAGAAAGGCGGCGTGCGCGGCCGCCTCGTGCTGGATTTCGCGGGGCTGTAGTCGACCGCCGGATCAGACCCCGAGATTGTCCGCCGCGAACTGCCAGTTCAGCAGTTTCTCGATCACCGCATTGGCGTAATCGGGACGCCGGTTCTGGTAGTCCAGGTAGTAGGCGTGCTCCCACACGTCGATGGTCAGCAGCGCCTTCTGCCCCTTGGTCATCGGCAGGTCGGCGTTGGCGGTCTTCAGTACCACCAGCTTGCCGTTGTCCGAGGCCAGCCAGGCCCAGCCGCTGCCGAACTGGCTGGTGGCGGCGGTGGCCAGCTCCTTCTTCAGGTTGTCGAGGCTGCCGAAATCGCGCTCGATCAGTTTGCCCAGCGCGGCCGGCGGCGTGCCGCCACCACCTTTCTTCAGGCAGTTCCAGTAGAAGGTGTGGTTCCACACCTGCGCGGCGTTGTTGAACACGGGCATCTTGTCGGCCTTGCCCGCGACCTCGAGGATGATCTTCTCCAGCGGCTGTCCTTCCAGCGGCGTGCCGGCGATCAGCTTGTTGAGGTTGTCCACGTAGGCCTTGTGATGCTTGCCGTAGTGGAAACTGAGCGTGTTGGCGCTGATGACCGGATCCAGCGCGCTGTCGGCGTACG
>DATJXQ010000063.1:0-14238 GCA_035500015.1 Steroidobacteraceae bacterium | reverse complement strand
GGCCGCATCGAGCCTCGTGCCAGAAAACGACGGCCCAAGTCCTTCCAGTGGCTGAAGGTCCCGCGTCATCTCGCGCGACACCAAATCAAGCGCCTCGGCTATCTTCCCAATCCCCCTCATGGTTAAAGTAAGCGCCATTGGCGCTAGGGCGAGCGCAGCCGGATCAGCGACAGGAACTCGCGCCGCAGCGAGTGATCCTTGAGGAAGGCCCCGCGCATGACGCTGGTGGTCATGCGCGCGTTCTCGTCCTTCACGCCACGCCAGTGCATGCAGAAGTGGTCGGCTTCCATCACCACGGCCAGGCCGTCGGGTTTCATCCTGGCCACCAGCAGGTCGGCCAGCTGGGTGATGGCTTCCTCCTGGATCTGCGGCCGCGCCATGATCCAGTCGGTCAGGCGCACGTACTTGGACAGGCCGATCAGGTTCGAGCGTTCGTTGGGCATCACCCCGATCCAGACATGCCCGATGATGGGGCAGAAGTGATGGCTGCAGGCACTGCGCACCTTCACCGGGCCCACGATCAGCAACTCGTTGAGCTGCTCGGCATTGGGAAACTGCGTGACGGTGGGGGGGCGGAAGAAGCGTCCGCGGAACACCTCGGTCACGTACATCTTCGCAATGCGGCGGGCGGTCTCGCGGGTGTTGTGGTCGCTGGCGGTGTCGATCACCAGCGATTCCAGCACCGCCTGCACGCGCTGTTCCACCTCGTCAATGAGCTGATCGACTTCGGTGTCGTTGATGAGATCGTGGATGTTGTCGTTGGCATGGAAGCGCCGGCCGGCCTGCCGCAGACGCGCGCGGATCCGCTCGGATACCGGCGTGTTGTCGGCCGGATCGCGTTCTGTCGGCAGGGGTTTCACGGGACGGGCAGTCTAGGGCCTTTGCAGGCCACCGACCAGCCGCAGTGCGGCAGCCGCCCCTCTGGACCCCCGATTCGGGGGGCTGTGGTACCCTGTCGCGCCTTCAATACCCCTCCAGCAAGAAAACAGAGGCTAACCATGACCACAAAGCTTGACCGTCCCCTGAAGCGCGAAATCGTCGTCGATGAAAAGCCTTACACGCTGACGATCGACGCCAACGGCCTCAAGCTGGTCGAGAAGGGCCGCCGCAATGGCCAGGAAGTAAGCTGGAAGCAGATCCTGACGTCGGCGCCGGCGACCCCCTGACCGACACCCGTCACTCCATGGATGGCGGCGTCAGTTCCGCCATTCACGGCCGGGCCACGTACATCGCGAGCAGCTCGGCCACCACCGCGGGTTTTTCCTGCCCTTCGACCTCCAGCAACGCCTGTTGCCGCAACAGGGTGCGGCCGGGTCCGCGTGGCTCGGCTGCCAGCACGCGGCTGCGGTAGCGCACCCGCGATCCGGCCGGCACCGGGCTGGTAAAGCGCAGCCTGTCCAGGCCGTAGTTCAGCACCAGCGCCACATCCGCCACGGGGGGAAAGTCGTGCTGCCGGTGTCCAGCGGCCAGCGACAGCAGCAGGAAGCCGTGGGCGATGGTGCCGGCAAACGGCGTTTCGCGGCGCGTACGTTCCGGATCGACATGGATGAATTGCCGGTCGCCGGTACAGGCGGCAAAGGCATCGATGCGCGCCTGGTCCACCAGTATCCATTCCGAGGGCGCGAACTCGCGGCCCACGAGGCGCTCCAGGCTGGCGACCGTCAGCGCGGAGTCATCCGGGCCGCCGCTCATGGGTTCATCCGGTCTGTCCGCATCGTAACGAAGTCCTGTTTTCCCGGGCGCGATGATGCGACATCATTATGCGCATGTCGCAGGCACGCTTTTGCTGTGTTTTGGCGTTGCTCGCCAGTTTGCCGGCGCGCGCCACGGTGTTCGACCTGCCCAGCGCGGACGCGCCGCTGCTCGGCCGCGAGGAACGCGTCGTCACCAGCTTCCAAGACACCCTGTACGAGATCGCCCGGCGCTACAGCCTCGGCTCGGAGGAAATCATCCGCGTGAATCCGGGCATGGATCCGTGGCTGCCGGGCGCCGGCAAGAGCGTCGAGATCCCCGGGCAGCGCGTGCTGCCGTCGGCCCCGCGTGATGGCATCGTCGTCAACCTGCCCGAGCATCGCCTTTATTTTTATCCGCCGGCGAAGGCCGGCCAGCCGCAACGCGTTTACACGTATCCGGTCAGCATCGGCAAGATGGACTGGCAGACGCCACTGGGCAAGACCAGGGTGATCGACAAGCGCGAGCGGCCGGTCTGGGTGCCCCCGGAATCGGTGCGGCAGGAACACATCGCCAACGGCGATCCGCTGCCGGCCGTGGTGCCAGCGGGACCGGACAATCCGCTGGGGCTGTTCGCCATGCGCCTGGCACTGCCGGGTGGTGATTATCTGATCCATGGCACCAACAACCCCATCGCGGTGGGCATGGCGGTGACTCATGGCTGCATCCGCATGTATCCGGAAGATATTGCCGAGCTGTTTCCCATGGTGCCCGTGGGCACGCCGGTGTACCTGATCAATGAGCCGGTGAAGGTGGCGTGGGTCGATGGGCGCCTGATGCTTGAGGTGCACCCGCCGGTGGATGCGCAGGGTCAGACTGTCGAACCCGATCTGTCGGTATTCGAAGGATTGCTGGAGCAGGCGCTGGGGGACTCCTCAGTGGCCATCCATTGGGACAAGGCCCGGGCGGAACTGAAAGCGGCCCGCGGAGTCCCCACTGTAGTGGGGCTCGAGGCAGTCAATCCCCTGGCCAAGGCTCCGCCCGGCCCGGTACCGGCCCAGGCGCAGTTGAACGCACCGGCAAATCCGCTATAGTTCGCTGCCCAACGCCGTGCGGTTTTGGACCTAACCCACTGATTTTCCGAAAAAATAGATAACTTTCCGATGTCCGAACGCGACTCCGAACGATTCGATCTCGACGACGAATTCCTGGCAGAGCAGGAAGACGGAAACGACTACGACCGCCTGCTGGACCGGGTGGACAAGCGCACGCGCGACAAGACCAAGAAAGTCGGCAAGGCCGCCTGGAGCAAGCTCGAGGAAGTGCTGGCCGAGCGCAAGCTCAAGCGCGATCTGGCCGACTACGACGATTACGAAGGCTGATTGAACCGTCATGGCCGCGCGAGGGCGCGGTCCTCCTGGAGTCTCCACATGAACGAGCGCAGCGCTGCGCGCTGGATCGTGCTGAAGTTCGGTGGCACGAGCGTTTCCAATCTGCCCAACTGGCGCAACATCGCCGCGGTCGCGCGCAAGCGGCTGGCCGAGGATGCGCAGGTGCTGATCGTGCACTCGGCGATCAGCGGCATCACCGACCGGCTCGAGAAGCTGCTGGCGGCGGCGCTGGCCGGTGAGCATGCAGGCGCGCTGGCCGTGGTCGAGGAACGCCATCGCCAGCTGTGTGCGGAACTAGGCATCGAGGTCGGCGCGCAACTGCAGGGCTATTTCGACAGCCTGCGTCAGGTCGCGCAGGGCATCCACCTGACGCAGGAACTCAGCGATCGCACCCGCGCGATGGTGATGTCCACCGGCGAGCTCATGGCCACGGAGATCGGCGCGCGCTTCCTGGCGAAGGAGGGGCTGGCGGCACGGTGGTGGGATGTGCGCGAGGGACTGCATGCCGAGGCGCGTCCCCACGAATCGGAGAAGGGCCACTGGCTGTCGGCCACCTGCGATTTCACTCCCGACCCCACGCTGGCGCTGCGACTGGCCGCGCTGGCTCCGGTGGTGGTCACCCAGGGCTTCATCGCCAGCGATGCGCACGGCGACACCGTGCTGCTGGGCCGCGGCGGCTCGGACACCTCCGGCGCCTATCTTGCGGCCAAGCTGGCGGCCCGGCGGCTGGAAATCTGGACCGATGTGCCGGGCATGTTCAGCGCCAATCCGCGCGCCACCCCGGCGGCCCGGCTGCTGCGCGAACTGCACTACGACGAGGCCCAGGAGATCGCCAGCTCGGGCGCCAAGGTGCTGCATCCGCGCTGCGTGCTGCCGGTGCGGGTGCATCGCATCCCGTTGTTCGTGTACGCCACGCAGGCGCCGGAGCTGGAAGGCACGCACATCGCCGCCAGCACGGCCGATCCTGCCGCCAAGGTGAAGGCGGTGTGCGTGAAGAAGGGCATCACGCTGATCTCGATGGAAAGCCCCGGCATGTGGCATGAGGTGGGCTTCCTCGCCGATGCCTTCCAGGTATTCAAGGCACATGGCCTGTCGGTGGACCTGGTGTCCACCTCCGAGACCAATGTCACCGTGTCACTGGATCCGCAGGCCAACACCATGGACAGGTCCGTGCTCGATGAGCTGATCGCCGAGCTGGCCGAGCTGTGCCGGGCCGAGGTCATCGGGCCCTGCGCCTCGGTGAGCCTGGTCGGGCGCAACATCCGCGGCATCCTGCACGAGCTGGGCGAGGCGTTCGAATTCTTCGCCGAACAGAAGGTATACCTCGTCAGCCAGGCCGCCAACGACCTGAACTTCACCTTCGTGGTGGATGAAAGCCAGGCGGATCGCCTGGTGGAGCAGCTGCACGCGCTGCTGATCCGGCCCGCACCCGGCGACCGGGCGCTGGGTCCGACCTGGGAAGAGTTGTTCCGCAAGCCCGAAGCGGCCGCCGCCGCCGCCACGCCATGGTGGTGGCAGGACAAGGCATCGCGGCTGCTGGCCTGTCTGGACGGACGGGATGCCGCCTATGTCTACGATGCGGCCACGGTGCGGGCCAGCGCGCAGGGGCTGCTGGCGCTGCAGTCCATCGACCGCGTGCACTATGCGATCAAGGCGAACTGGCATCCGGAGCTGCTGCGGCTGCTGTACGGCTGCGGCGTGAAGATGGAATGCGTGTCGCGCGCCGAGCTCGACCATGTGTTCAGGACGCTGCCGGCCATCCGGCCGGAAGAGGTGCTGTTCACGCCGAACTTCGCGCCGCGCGCCGAGTACGAATATGCATTGGCGAAGGGCGTCAACGTCACGGTCGACAACCTGCACGTGCTGCGGGAGTGGCCCGGGCTGTTTGCCGGCAAGCGGCTGCTGGCGCGCATCGACACCGGCACGGGCCGCGGCCATCACCGGCACGTGCGCACCGCCGGCACCTACGCCAAGTTCGGCGTGCCGCTGGCGGAAGTCGCTGAACTGGCCGCGCTGGCCGGCGCCGCCGGCGCCACGCTGTACGGGCTGCACGCGCATACCGGCAGCGGCGTCACCGATATCCGCAACTGGCCGCAGACCGCGACGGAGCTCGCCGCCGTGGCACGGCAGCTGGGTACCATCACCACGCTGAATGTCGGCGGCGGTTTCGCCGTGCCCGACGCCAACCATCGAGTGCCCCTGGATCTGGCCGGTCTCGACCGGCTGCTGGCCGAATTCAGGACCGCGCATCCCGGGTTCGCGCTGTGGATAGAGCCCGGGCGCTATCTCGTGGCGGTGGCCGGCGTACTGCTGGCGCGCGTCACGCAGCTCAAGCAGAAGGGCGCGCAGGGCTACGTCGGCGTTGCCACCGGCATGAATGCGCTGATCCGGCCCGCGCTGTACGGTGCCTTCCACGAGATCGTGAACCTGTCGCGGCTGGGCGAGGACGCGGCCGGCAGCTTCGACGTGGTAGGTCCGATCTGCGAGACCGGCGATGTACTCGGCCACGACCGCCTGCTGCCGGCCACGCGCGAGGGCGACGTGCTGCTGATTGCCAATGCCGGCGCGTACGGACGCTCGATGGCCTCGAGCTACAACCTGCGCGAGCCGCCGGCGGAAATCGTGCTGGACGGATGAGGCGCCCGGGCCGAGCGGGAGGACGACATGATTGAGCGGCAGCAGAAGACGCGGGCGGCGCGTACGGCGGCGCTGGTATTCATCTTCGTCACGGTGCTGATCGACATCCTGTCCTTCGGCGTGCTGATACCGGTGCTGCCGGGGCTGGTGCGCGAGTTCACCGGCGGGGACTTCGCGCGCGCGGCCTGGTGGGTGGGCATCTTCGGCACGCTGTTCGCGGGTATCCAGTTCGTCAGCTCGCCCATCCAGGGCACGCTGTCGGACCGCTTCGGCAGGCGCCCGGTGATCCTGCTCTCCTGCTTCGGGCTGGGCATGGATTTCGTGCTGATGGCGCTGTCGAAGTCGCTGGGCTGGCTGCTGGTGGCGCGCTGCTTCTCCGGGGCATTGTCTGCGAGCTTCACCACCGCCAATGCCTACATCGCGGACGTGACGCCGGCCGAAAAGCGCGCCCAGGCATACGGGCTGCTCGGCGCGGCATTCGGCGTCGGTTTCATCGTCGGCCCGGTGATCGGCGGGCTGCTCGGCACCTGGAACCTGCGCGCGCCGTTCTGGTTCGCTGCCTGCCTGTCGCTGGCCAATTTCCTGTACGGCTGGTTCGTGCTGCCTGAATCGCTGCCGCACGCCCGCCGCTCGGCCCGCTTCGACTGGTCGCATGCCAATCCGGTGGGCTCGCTCGGGCTGCTGAAGCGCTTCCCGCAGGTGTTCGGGCTGGCCGCCGTGGTGCTGATCGCCAACTTCGCGCATTACGTGTATCCCAGCGTCGCGGTGCTGTTCACCGAGTACCGCTTCCACTGGCAGGAGCGCCAGGTGAGCTTCATGCTGGCGGTGGTCGGGGTGTGCAGCGCCGTGGTGCAGGGCCTGCTGGTCGGCCGGCTGATGCCGGCCCTCGGCGAGCGGCGCACGCTGCTGCTGGGGCTCGCCTGTGGCGTCGCCGGGTTCCTCGTGTTCGGCTTCGCCGGCACCGGCCTGGTGTTCCTGCTCGGGCTGCCGGTCAGCGCGTTGTGGGGGCTGGCCGGCCCGGCCACGCAGTCGCTGATCACCCAGCACGTCAGCGCCGACATGCAGGGCCGGGTGCAGGGCGCCCTGATGTCGCTGGTGTCGCTGGCCGGCATCTTCGCGCCGCTGTCCTTCGCCGGGATCTTCGGCTTGTTCATCAGCGATCATGCGCCGGTATCGCTGCCGGGCGCGCCGTGGCTGCTGGCTGCCGCCATGCTGCTGGCGGGCCTCGTGATCGGCTGGCGTTATGCGCGCCCCGGCACCGCGCGCGTGGCGCGCGGGCTGGGTGGCGAGCCGGTCTAGCGCGTGGCCGTGCGGGCGCGGTGGCGCGCCGCAAGCTCGCGGGTCACTGCCTCGAGCGACAGGTCGCGCGCGCGCAGCAGCAGCGTGAGATGGAACAGCAGGTCGGCCGCCTCGCCCACCAGCTCGGCATTGCCGGCGGATTGCGCCGCGAGCGCAACCTCCACGCCTTCCTCGCCGACTTTCTGCGCCATGCGCTTGATGCCCTGGGCATACAGCTTCGCCGTATAGCTGCCTTCCGCATTGCCGGCAATGCGCTGCGCGACGATGTCCTCGAGCTGCGCCAGGAAGGACAGGCCGTCGCCGTCGGGCGGCTGCCCGTCGCCGAAGCAGCTGGGCGTGTTGCGGTGGCAGGTCGGCCCGACGGGGTTCACGCGCAGCAGCAGCGCGTCGCTGTCGCAGTCCGCCACTACCGAAACCAGGTTCAGCGTGTTGCCCGATGTCTCGCCTTTCTCCCACAGGCGGGCGCGCGAGCGGCTGAAGAACACCACCCGGCCGCGCCTGATGGTCTCCTGCAGTGCCTCGCGGTTCAGGTAGCCGAGCATCAGCACGGTGCCTGTCTTCGCGTCCTGCACGATGCCGGGCAGGAGCCCGCCGCCCTTGTCGAAATCCAGTGCCTCGATGTCCAGTTGTGGGTGATTCATGGCCGCACCTGAATGTGACGCGCGCGCAGGTATTGCTTGAGATCGGGAATCGCGATCTGGCCGCTGTGGAAGACGCTGGCGGCCAGCGCGGCATCGGCCGCGTGATGTTCGAAGAGCTCCGCGAAGTGCTCGGGACTGCCGGCGCCGCCGGATGCGACCAGCGGCACGCTGCACGTGGCGCGCACCGCCGAGAGCTGCGCCAGGTCGTAGCCGCGCTTCACACCGTCGCTGGCCATGCAGTTGAGCACGATCTCGCCGGCGCCGCGCTGCTGCACCTCGTGCACCCACTGCAGCGTGTCGCGCCCGGAATCGCGGCTGCGGTCCGGGTCGCCGGTGAACTGGAAGGCGCGCAGGCCGTCGGGAGTCTGCTGGCTGTCGATGCCCACCACCACGCACTGCGAGCCAAAGCGCGCGGCCAGGCGGTCGATCAGCTGCGGGTCGGCGAGCGCGGGGGAGTTCACCGATACTTTCTCGGCACCGGCGTTGAGGATGGCCTCCGCATCGGCCACCGTGCGGATGCCGCCGGCCACGCAGAAGGGAATGTCGAGCACGGCGGCGACGCGGCCGATCCAGGAACGATCGACCGAGCGGCTCTCCGGGCTCGCGGTGATGTCGTAGAACACCAGCTCGTCGGCGCCCTCGTCGCGATAGCGGCGGGCGAGTTCGAGGATTTCCCCGACCACGCGGTGGTCGCGGAAACGCACGCCCTTGACGACCTGGCCGTCGCGGACGTCGAGGCAGGGGATCAGGCGCCGCGCAAGTATGGCTGCAATTCCTCCAGCTGGATGTGGCCTTCGAGCAATGCCTTGCCGCTGATCGCAGCGGCCAGGCCGAGCGCGGCGAGCCGGGCCAGGTCTTCCGCGGAGCGGATGCCGCCGGAGGCCTGCCAGGCGATGCGCGGAAAGCGCCGCCGGGCTTCCTCGTACAGCGCGAAGGCCGGACCCGCCAGTGCGCCGTCGCGCTCGACATCCGTGCACAGCACGTGCAGCAGCGGCGTATCGGCGAAGGATTCCAGCAGCTCCCACAGCGACAGCGCGTGCTCGCGCACCCACCCGCGCGTGCGCACGCGGGGAACTCCACCGTCGTCGATGCGCACGTCGATGGCAAGGCAGATGCGCGCGGCGCCGTGCGCCGCCAGCAGCTCGCGCAGCAGCTGTGGCTGTTCCACCGCGGCGCTGCCGATCACCGCGCGGGCCGCGCCGCTGGCGAAGGCTTCCTCGACCGCTGCCCGCGTGCGCAGACCACCGCCCAGCTGCAGCTGGACGCGCGGCTCGGCGGCCATCTGCCGCACCAGCGCGCCATTGCCCGGCGTGCCGTCGCGGGCACCGTCCAGATCCACCAGGTGCAGCCAGCGGGCTCCGGCGTCGGCATAGCGCCTCACCAGCTCGCGCGGATCCAGCGCATAGCGCGTCTCGGCCTGGAACTCGCCCTTCAGCAGCCGCACGCAGTGCCCGCCCCGCAGGTCGATGGAGGGAATGACCAGCATGCTCAAGCTGCGAGGCCGAGGAAATTCGCCAGCAGGCGCGCGCCGGCTGCCGCGGAACGTTCCGGGTGGAACTGCACGCCGCGGAAGTTGCCGCGCACGATGGCGGCGGCGAAGCGAGCCCCGTACAGACAGGCCACGAGCGTGTCTTCCGTCACCGGCGCAGCATAGCTGTGCACGAAGTACATGTAGTCACCGGGGGCAATGCCCTCGAACAAGGGATCCGCGCGCAGCGGCCACAGCTGGTTCCATCCCATGTGCGGTACGGGATGCTCGGGAGTGGCCGGCATGCGGCGCACCGTGCCGGGTATTACGGCGAGGCCGGCCGTCTCGCGCGCACCCGCCGCCGCCTCTTCGGAGGTCTCGAACAGCAGCTGCATGCCCAGACAGATGCCAAGCAGGGGCTGGCGCAGCGTTGGTATCAGCCGGTCCAGGCCCGCGGCGCGCAGTCGCGCCATGGCATCATGCGCGGCGCCGACGCCGGGCAGCAGCACATGCGAGGCACCGCGGATGCGGTCCGCGTCCGTGCTGATCGCGGCTTTTACGCCCAGCCGCTCGAGCGCGAACCGCAGCGAGGCCAGATTCGCGCCGCCGCTGTCGATGACCACCACGTCGCGCGCGCTCATGCCGTCCCCGCCACGCGCACCGGAGCGCCCATCACAGCACGCCTTTGGTCGAGGGCAGCTCGGCGCCTTCGCGGCGCAGCGCCATGCGCAGTGCCCGGCCCACGCCCTTGAAGCAGGCCTCGATCATGTGGTGCGTGTTGTCGCCGGTCACGCCCACGTGCACCGCCGCGCCCAGGCTTTCCGCCAGCGAGCGGAAGAAGTGCGGCACCAGCTCGGTGGGCAGGCCGCCCACCTCATTGCGTGCGAACTTTCCCTCCCACACCGCGTACGGGCGTCCGGAAAGGTCGATGGCCACCTGCACGCGCGCCTCGTCCATGGGCAGCAGGAACCCGTAGCGGGCGATGCCGCGCTTGTCGCCCAGGGCCTTGCGCAGCGCCTCGCCCAGTGCCAGCGCGCAGTCCTCGACGGTGTGGTGCTCGTCGATGTGCAGGTCGCCGCGGCATTCCAGCTGCAGCGCGAAGCCGCCGTGCTTTGCCAGCTGCTCCAGCATGTGGTCGAAGAAGCCGATGCCGGTGGTCACGCGGATCGGGGATTCGGCGTCCAGGTCCACCGCCACGCGGATGGCGGTCTCCCTGGTGCGGCGCTCCACCGTGGAGCGGCGCGCCAGCAGTGCTGGCACCGCCGCGGGCCAGGTCTCTTCCGGTGCGCCATCCTTGCGCACGCGCAGGCCGCGGATGCCGAGGTTGGCCGCGAATTCCAGGTCCGTCGCGCGATCGCCGACTACGGCGCTGGTTGCCACATCCACGACGTGGCTGGCCATGAAGTCTCCGAGGATGGCGGTCTTCGGCTTGCGGCAGGCGCAGTTGTCGGCGGGCTGGTGCGGGCACACGCAGACCGCGTCGAAGCCTATGCCCTGCGAAGCCAGCGTATCGAGGATGAAGTTCTGCGCCAGTTCGAAGCGCTCGCGCGGGAAGGCGCTGGTGCCAAGGCCGTCCTGGTTCGTCACCATCACCAGCCGGTAACCGGCCGCGATGAGCCGCTGCAGCGAGGCGAACACGTCCGGCATCCAGCGGATCTTCTCCAGGCTGTCCACCTGCTCATCCGCCGGCTCCTCGACCAGCGTGCCGTCGCGATCCACGAACAGGTATTTCTGCGGGTCGTTGCTCATGCCAGGCTCTCCAGCAGACGGTCATTCTGTTGCGGCGTGCCGACGGAGATGCGCAGCGAGCGGGGCAGGGCCGGCTGGCGCACGTCGCGGATGATGAGTCCGGCGCGGCGCACGTGCGCCAGCACCGCATCGCAGTCCGCGCAGTCGACCAGCAGGAAATTCGCATCGCTGGGCCACACGCGGCTCACCAGTGGCGAGCGCGCGAGTGCGGCGGCCAGGCGTTCGCGCTCGGCGAGCAGCGCCGCCACGCGCGCGCGCATCGCTTCGATGGCTGCCGGCGCCAGCAGCGGCGTCACGGCCTCCACGGTCAGCTCGGTGATGGCATAAGGCGGAATCACCTTGCGTGCCAGCGCGATGATCTCCGGTGCGGCGAGCAGCGCGCCCACGCGCGCGCCGGCCAGGCCATGCGCCTTCGACAAGGTCTTCAGTATGGCCAGGTTCGGCGTGCCGGCCAGTCGCGGGCAGAGACTCTCCACGGGGGCGAAATCGATGTAGGCCTCATCCACCACCAGCAACGCGCGCGGCGCGAGGGCGCGGGCGATGCGCAGCAGCTGCGCCGGCGGCAGCGCATTGGCGGTGGGATTGTTCGGCGAGCACAGGCACACCAGCTTGGTGTTGTCGTCCACGCGCGCCAGCAACGCCGCCTCGTCGATCGCGAAACCCTGCTGGACCAGCAGCGGTACCGCGCGCACCTCGGCACCCTGGATGCGCGCCGCCACCGCGTACATGCCGAAGGTCGGCGGGCAGACGATGACATTGTCCTGCCCGGCGCGGCAGAACACGCGCATCAGCAGGTCGATGGCCTCATCGCTGCCGCGGCCGACCAGTACCTCGCCGGGACTCACGCCGTACAGCCGCGCCAGTCCATCGACCAGCTGCGGCGGCTGTGGTTCGGGATAGCGGTTCAGGCCGGCCGCGGAGGCATCGCCGGCCACGCGCCACGGCAGCTCATTGGCATGCATGCGCTGCAGCGAGGGCTCCCAGGCCGCGTGGCTGTACGGGGTCAGTGCCCGGATGTCCGCGCGCGCGCGCTCCACGATGGATGGGGCGGTGGCGCTCATGTGCCGCGCAGGGTATCGAGGCGCAATGTCACGGCGCGCGCGTGCGCGTCGAGGCCTTCCAGTGTCGCCAGCGTCTCGGCCACCGGTCCCAGCGCGCGCAGGCCATCGCCGCTCAATTCCTGCACGGTCATGCGCTTCTGGAAATCCACCAGCGACAGGCCGCTGTAGGCGCGCGCGTAGCCATAGGTCGGCAGCACGTGGTTGGTACCCGAGCAGTAGTCGCCCATGGATTCCGGCGACCACGGGCCGAGGAACACCGAACCGGCGCTGGTGATGCCGTCGAGCAGCGCGCGCGGCTCGCGCGTCTGCACGATGAGGTGCTCGGGCGCATAGTCGTTGGATACCTCCAGCGCGACGGACAGATCCGGCACGAGGATGATGCGGCAGTTGGCGGCGGACTTGCCGAGGATGGCCTGGCGTGAAAGCCTGCCACGCTGGCCCTCGAACTCGCGCGCCACGGCCGCGGCCAGCTCCGCCGAATCGGTGACCAGCAAGGCCTGTGCGCGCACGTCGTGCTCGGCCTGCGCCAGCAGGTCCGCCGCGACGAACGCCGGGTTTGCGCAGTCGTCGGCGATGACCAGCACCTCGGAAGGACCGGCCGGCAGGTCGCAGGCGGCGCCGGCCGGATCGGCGGCCACGATCTGCTTGGCGAGGGTGGTGAGCGCCGTGCCCGGCCCGAAGATCTTGTCCACCTTGGGCACCGAAGCAGTGCCGTAGGCCATGGCGGCGACGGCCTGTGCGCCACCGGCCTTGAATACCTGCGATACGCCGCAGCGACGCGCGGCCACCAGCACCGCCGCATTGGCGCGCCCGTTTGCGGCCGGTGGCGTGCACAGCACGCGCTCCGGGCAGCCGGCCAGCGCCGCCGGCACCGCCACCATGACCACCGTGGAGGGCAGTGGAGCCGAGCCCGCCGGCACATACAGCCCCACCGCGGGAATGGGCCGGTACAGCCGCTCGCACAGCACGCCCGGCATCACTTCCAGCGACAGCGGCGCGGCCAGCTGCGCGGCGTGGAAGCGCCGCACGTTGTCGATGGCCGTGTCGAGCGCGGCGAGCTGCTTCGCATCCAGTGCGTCTTCGGCCTCGTCGAACTCCTCCGGCGGGACGCGCACGGAATCAAGCTGCGTGCGATCGAAACGCGCCGCATAGGCCAGCAGCGCGGCGTCGCCGTCGCGACGCACCTCGGCGATGATCGAGCGCGCCAGCTGTTCGACTTCCGCCGCGGATTCCAGCCGCGGACGCGCCAGCGCCGCGCGGCGTCCCGGTGCGTCCAGTGTTGACCAGTCGAGGATCTGCATCATTGCGCCTCAGGCCAGCATCTTTTCCACGGGCAGTACCAGCATGGCGCTGGCGCCGGCAGCCTTCAGGCTCTCCAGCGTCTCCCAGAACACGTTCTCGCGGCACACGGCGTGCACCGCCACCTTGTCCGCCGAGCCTTCCAGCGGAATGATGGTGGGCGACTCGCTGCCGGGCAACAGTTCGCGGATGCGCGGCAAGGCCGCGCGCGGCGCATGCAGCATGATGTACTTGCTTTCCTTCACCTGCTCGACGCCGTCGATGCGCAGCAACAGGCGCGCCACCCATTCCTCCTTGAGCGCCGGCAGCTTCATCGGCGTGCGGATGAGCACCACCTGGCTGTCGAGCACGGTGTGCACCTCGCGCAGGTGGTTGGCCTGCAGCGTGGAACCGGATGAAACCAGATCGCAGATCAGGTCCGCGCGGCCCAGCCGCGGCGCGATCTCCACCGCGCCCGAGAGCGTGACGATCTCCGCCGGGATGGCATTGCGCCGCAGGAAATCCCCGAGCAGCGCGGGGTAGGTGGTGGCGATGCGCAGCCCCGCGATGGAGGACAGATCCTTCCACGCCATGCCTTCGGGCACCGCCAGCGACAGCCGGCAGTGGCCGAAATCCAGCTCGCGCAGCACCTCGAAGCGGGCGTCCGCGCCGCGCGCGGCCATTTCCAGGCGCCGCTCCTCGAGCACGTTGCGGCCGACCAGGCCCAGGTCGCAGACATCCTCCTGCACCAGGTCGGGGATGTCGTCGTCGCGCACGAACAGCACGTCCAGCGGCAGGTTCTCGCCGAAGCCCATCAGCTGGTCCTTGCCGCGCGAGAGCTTCAGGCCGCAGCGGGCCAGCAACTCCAGCGAGTGCTCGGTGAGGCGGCCGGACTTCTGCACGGCCAGCTTCAGGCGGGAATCCTTGTCCATTTCAGTTGTTCTCCAGGCGCCGGACCGCCAGCGCGTAACCGCCGCTGCCGGAAGCCAGGTAACGGGCGACGCGCCCGATGGTGGTGAGGCTCACGCCGGTGAGCCGGTGGA
>DATJXQ010000062.1:0-31236 GCA_035500015.1 Steroidobacteraceae bacterium | reverse complement strand
CGCGGCTGCGTGAAATGCTGCAAAAGCACCATGCAGGGAGCCGCTGTGGTCGAACAGATCGTACGCGATTGCGTCGTGGCAGAGCGCCTGGCTCGCGGCCTCGCCGACTACTATTCGCGCAAGCTGCGTGGCGTGCGCTGTCCGGACCCGCTCCCGCCGGAAGAGCGGGCCAGCATGGAGAGCCGCTACGACCAGCGCCTGCAATGTGCCCGCCTGTTCGTGCGCAATTCGCGCCTGCTCAGCTGGCGACCCACCGCCTGAAACGCCGTACACCGCGGCTGGCCTGCGCCGCGCCGCGCCGGTTCAGGCGGGCGGCGCGCCTGCGAACTTCAGCTGGATCGAGCCGCGCCGCTCCAGGAACTTCCATGCGCCATCCTCGCGCACGAACCGGTCGCGCATTTCCCCGAACCAGACTGGTCCGGACGACAGGTGGGGTGGCTTCGCGCCCTCCGCTGGCGTGGTGGAGATCATCGTGAGGCAGGAGACCCCGCGTGCCGCGTCGTGGCTTTCCACCTCGATCATTACGCCGGTGGTCAGGTGCCGCGTGAGCAAGGCCGCGGGCCGCGTCAGCAGCGATGCGCGGATGGCCTCGCGCCCCACGATCAGCTGGTCCGGATTCATCGGCCGGGCGAAGGTGCCGCGCTCGGCGAAGAAATCCGCCGCCGCGTGCATGTCGCCGAGGTCCAGGGCGCGCACGTACCCGTGCACGATGCGCTCGCAGGCCCGTTCGATCTCGAGGCGCTCGATGGCGGAAAGCATGGCTGGCATCAGGATCCCCCGGTCTGGTGCATTCGTCGGCACAAGCCTACACCGCCTGCGGCCGCGCCGGCATGGCCCCGCTCGCGGCCGGCGCATAACCTTGCGGATGACAGCACGTCAGGAGGGGAAATGGACACCAGCGGCGCCCGCGATCACCGTCCCGGCGATCCGATTCTCACGCCGGCCGGAGAAACCACGGCAGTCAATGCCATCGAGCTGCTGAAATCCGGCCACCGGCAGGTGGAGGACTGGCTCGGGCAGTTCGCTGCCACCGACGATGCCGCTGCCATGCAGGCGCTGGCGGCCGACATCTGCACGGCGCTCGAGGTGCACATGCGGATCGAGGAGGAAGTCTTTTATCCCGCGTTCCTCGCTGCCGGCGGCAACACGGCCATGCATCACGAGGCGCTGGTCGAGCACGCTGCCGCGCGGCGGCTGGTGGAGGCAATCAGGTCCTGTGGTGGTGCCGCCGCGGACGACTACTTCGCCGCGCGCATGCGGGTGCTGGCCGCGATGATATGCCGTCACATCCGCGAGGAGGAGGAGACCGGCGGCATGTTCGCGATTGCCGCCGGCCTCGAGCTGGATCTGGACGGCCTGGGCGCCAACCTCGAGCAGCTCAAGGTGCGCCTGATGGACGAGGCCGGCACCGACCGCGGCTACGACGCGGCGGCCGGCAGCCCGGACGAGGGCGAGGAGATCACGCCGGAGTTCGAGGATCCGGCCGCCGACGGCCGGGCCGGCGACCCGGGCTAACCTCCTCCCAGGTCCGACTTGCGGAACTTGTAGACCGTGCGGTCGGCGATGTCGCCCTGGGCCTCGGTGTCCACCAGCCAGGTCTTGTCGTCGGAGCTGTTCTGCAGGTAGCGGTCTTCCTCATACAGCGCGAAACCCGCGGCCCCCAATTCACCGCGCACCACCGACGGGTCGATGCGGTGCAGCGGGCCGACGGCGTCGGTGTCGGTGGCATCCCGCGCGGTGTAGAAGATGATGATGAATGTGCCGCCCGGACGCAGGGACTTGTAGATTTTCGACAGGAACGGCGACAGGTCCACCCCGGTCAGCATCAACTCGTGGAAACAGGACATGCACGTCACCACGTCGATGTTCTTGGGGAACTCCACCTTGTTGAAGTCGACGTTCTCGTACACGGCGTTCGGGTGCTTCGCGATGAAGTCCTGCTCATCCTTCTTGACCTGGTCGCCGAAGAACGGCATGTCGTACATGTACAGCTTGCCCTTCGGACCGATCACGCTCGAGAGCATTGTCGAGTAGTAGTTGCCGTACGAGGACAGCTCGATCACCTTGCTGCCCGGCCGCACGTCGGACAGCGCCAGTATTTCGGCCGGCTTGCGGTAGAAATCATGGTCCGTCATCGCCTTGGGCCGATCCGGCGACTGCACTGCCTTGCGGATGTAGTCCTTGATGCCCTTGGTGGGTATTTCGTAGGGCTTTGGCGGCGCTTCGGTGGGCGCCTCGCTGGCAAATGCGGCCAGCGAAGCGGCGGCGGCGAGCATCGTGACGGCGGCGAGGTACCGCAGCGTGGAAGTGGTCATCGGATAATCCCCATCTGTTCTGGAACTCCGGCGGATCCTGCCGGACCTGGGCCAAGGATACGCGCGCGCGGCGCGGTGTGCACCCCGCCGTGGTCCGCGGACGGCGACACTGTCGGTCATAGGGAACAACTGGAGTTTCCGGGTCGGACTGCACCGACGCCGCGAGCTCACCCGCCGAGTCGCCGAATCAGCGCCGATCCGACAGTTTGCGGCAGGGGCGATGCCGACAATGCCCCCCGTCCAATGTCCGCAACCATGAGGATCGCACCATGAAATACGCAACCTGTCTTGGATCATCACTGCTGGCCCTGGCGCTGGGCGGCGCGGCCTTCGCCCAGTCCGCGGCTTCACCCGAGTCGCATTCCACCTCGAGCCCGTCCTTCAGCACCCTGGATACCAACAAGGATGGCCGCCTGTCGAGTTCGGAGGTGCAGTCGAATTCCGAACTGCGTTCCGCGTTCGGCCGGCTGGACACCAACAGCGACGGCTACCTGACTCCGCAGGAGTTCTCGAAGTGGGACAACGGCAGCGCCGGTTCCTCCAGCAGCATGTCGATGGGATCGGGCAGCAGCACCAGCCCCGGCAGCAGCACCAGCCCGTCCAGCAGCTCCAGCTCCCCATCCAGCAGCTCATCCAGCACCGACAGTTCGTCGGCCCACTGAGCCGTACCGCAATCTCCAGGCAGTGTGAAAAGCCCCGGCTCGCGCCGGGGCTCTTTTGCGTCTGCCTCGCGCCGGTGCGGCAGCGGCCCCGTCCTACATCGCCTCGCTCGACCGTCCGGCAGTTCCGCCCGGGACGCCGACTGATGCTGCAGCCGTACATGACCGGTATCACCAAGGAGAAGAAGCCATGAACAGATCTCTCACGATGGCGGCGGCGGCCGCGGTGCTGGCGGGGCTGGGCATATCGGTGGCTGATGCGGCGGATTACACCCCGTACATCGGTCCATATATCGGCGGCGGCATCCTGCAATCCCGCTTCGATTCGCATCACTTCTCGGTCAATGACGTGGACAACGAGGACACCAGCTGGAAAGCCGACGCGGGCATCCGCTTCACGCCGAACTTTGCCCTCGAAGCCGCATACACGCGCTTCGGCAGGGCCACCGCCGGGTCGGCCGCAGCGGGCGGTCCGTATTACGCACGGGCCAACGGCTACTCGGCATTCGCCGTGGGGCTGCTGCCGCTGGGCCGTTTCGACCTGTTCGCGAAGGCGGGCGCCGCGAGGATCACTTCCTCCGGCAACACCGGTGGTGGCTATTCCAGCGATCACGCCACCAAGCTCGCCTACGGCGCCGGCGCACAGCTGGGCAACGGCCGCGTGGGATTGCGGGCCGAGTACGAGCGGTTCGATACCAACACCATCGGTGTGCTGAACGTCATTTCCCTCGGCGTGTCCTTCAACTTCGGCGCGGCTCCCTGAGGCCGGTGGCTGCGGCCTTCGGCCGGCGCGGAGAACACTGATGCCGGGCAGCCGCCGCGCCGTGAACGGCCGGCGCGGCGGGACGCGGCCGCGTTCGCTGGAGGCGCTGCGCGCGGCCACCATGGCATGCCGCGAGTGCCCGATCGGCGCGCACGCCACACAGTCGGTGATCGGCGAGGGTCCGCGGCGCGCCCCGCTGATGCTGGTGGGCGAACAGCCCGGCGACCAGGAGGACCTGCAGGGGCATCCATTCGTCGGCCCCGCGGGACGGCTGCTGGACCGGGCGCTGGCAGCCGCGGGTATCGAACGCGCCGCCGTGTTCGTGACCAACGCGGTCAAGCACTTCAAGTTCGTGCCGCGCGGCAAGCGCCGCATGCACAAGAGCCCTTCGCAGCGGGAAGCGGCCGCCTGCCTGCACTGGCTTGAGGACGAGATCGCGCTGGTGAAACCCGCGGCCATCGTGGCGCTGGGCGCGCACGCGGCGCGTTCGCTGGTGGGTGCGGCGGTGGCGGTGACGCGCTTGCGCGGCCGGTGGATGGTGCGCGCGGACGGTGTGCCGGTGCTCATCACGCTGCATCCTTCCGCGCTGCTGCGCATTCGCGAAGCGGGCGGGCGGACCGCCGCCTTCACGGCCTTCGTGCGCGATCTGCGCGGCGCGCTGCAGCGCGAGGCCGCATGCAATGGCGGCGACGCGGCCGCACTCAGCCGATCAGCGACTGGATCGCCCTGACCAGCTCGTCGAAATCGCCGGACTTCAGCACGTAGGCATCGGCGCCCGCGTGGCGGATCAGTTCCGGGTTCGCGTGGCCGCTGTGGATGATGAAGCGCGTGGCGGGAAACTGCGCGCGCAGCGCGGGCAGCCGCGGCAGCACCGAGCCGCCGCGCAGCTGTATGTCCAGCACGGCGATCTGCGCCTGGTGCTGCGCGATCAGCGGCGCGATCTCGTCGAGCCGCGCGGTGGTGGCCGCACAGCGCAATGGGGGCACCTCGTTGAGCAGCGGCGGCATCACCGCGCGCAGGTCGTCGTTGTCCTCGGCGAGCACGATGCGGACGGGCTGCCGCGTGGCGTCGGCGTCGTTCATCAGGAGGCCTCGCGCGCGATGCCGGCGGCGCGGCGTGATTTCAGGAAATCCTCGAGCACGGTCTCGATCTCCTCCGGGTCGGCCGGCTTGGTCATGTGGCTGTCGAAACCGGCGCGGTGGGCACGCTCGATGTCCTCCTTCTGGCCCCAGCCCGTCAGCGCCACCAGCAGTGCGCCGCTGCCCCAGCCGGTCTGGCGCAGGCGTTGCGCCACCTCATAGCCATTCATGTCCGGCATGCCGATATCCAGTATCACCACGTCGGGGCGCTGCTGCTCGCCGATCGCCAGAGCCGCCTTGCCGCAATCGGCCGTGGCCACGGTATGGCCGTAGCTGCGCAGCACCATCGCCAGCGTGGCAGCGGCATCCACGTTGTCGTCGACCACCAGGATGCGGCCACGGCTGGTCGCCGCTTCCTGCAGCGCTGGGCGCCTCTCATGGGTTGCCGCGGGCTCCGCAGGGCGGCCGCCCGGAATGCGCATGGTGAAGAGGCTGCCCTTGCCCGGCCCTTCGCTGGCCGCCTCCACGTTGCCGCCGTGCAGCGCCACCAGGCCCTTGACCAGCGCCAGGCCGATGCCCAGTCCGCCTTCGCTGCGATCGATGGCGGAATCCACCTGCGAGAACATCTCGAAGATGGTGGGCAGGGCGGCGGCCGGCAGCCCGATGCCCGAGTCGCGTACCTCGAACACCGTCTCGCCGGGCAGGCTGCGCACCTCCAGGCTGATCTGGCCGCCGGCATCGGTGTATTTCGCGGCATTGGTCAGCAGGTTGGACAGCGCCTGCGAGATGCGCAGCGGGTCGACTTCCAGCTCCACGGGCACTTCCGGCATGCGCACGGTGAATTCGTGCTGCTTGGCCTCGAGCAGTGGCTTGCTGGTTTCCACCGCGGCCTTCACCAGCGCGGCCAGCGACACGTGTTCCTTGCGCAGTTCCAGCCGCCCGCGCGTGATGCGCGACACCTCCAGCAGGTCATCCAGCAGCAGCGCCATGCGCGCGACCTGGCGGCCGATGATGTCGCGCGCCATCTGGTGCTGCGCCGGATCCAGCCCCTTCATGCCCAGCAGCCGCGCCGCGTGGCGGATCGGTGCCAGCGGATTGCGCAGTTCGTGCGCCAGCGTGGCGAGGAAGTCGTCCTTGCGGCGATTGGCCTTGCGCAGCGCGTTCTCGGTCTTCTTCATGCGCGCGATGTCCAGGTTGATGCCCGCCCAGCCCGTGATGCGGCCGTCCTCCTCGCGCATGGGCACGCCCTGCGCCAGCACCGGGTGGTAGCGGTTGTCGGCGCCGCGGAAACGCAGTTCGCGATACCACACGCCGCCGGTCCGGACGCACTCGCGCCACGCGGCGAGGGCTCCTTCCACGTCGTCCGGATGCAGCGCCTGGCTCCAGCCCAGGTCCGAACACTGCGCCTGCGTGACGCCCAGCAGCTTCAGGAAGGAATCGCTGGCGTAGATGTTGCGCCCTTCGGCGTCGGTCACCCACACGCCGTAATCGATGGATTCGCCGATGGCCCGGTACAGGTTCTCGCTCTTGCGCAACGCGCGGTTGGAATCCTGCAGCTCGCGGGTGCGCCCCTCGGATTCATCCAGCACGCTGTTGAAGGCCTGTGCCACCACGGAGAATTCCTCCAGCTGGAAGGCCGGAGCCCGTCGCGCGGGATCGCGCCGCGTGACGATGTCGTCGGCCAGCGCGGCCAGCGCCTCGACCGGGCCGGTGATCCGGCCGCGCAGCCGCGCGGAGAGCACCAGCGCCACGGCCAGGCTCAGCAGCATCATCAGGCCGAGCACGCCCACATAGGCGCGCACGTGCGTCCACGGATCGTAGGCGGCGCTGAGATACAGCACGCCCAGGTGCTCGCCATTGCGCTGGATGGCACGGGTCAGCTCCAGCCGGCCCGTGACCAGCTGTACGCCGGCGCGCGGTACCGGCGCGCGCGCGGGCGGCGGCGCGGCGTTCCGGCGCGCATAGCTCGCGTACAGTTCGCCGCTGTCCGAGTACAGCGCGGCGGTGAGCATCTCGGGCTTCGCGCTGAGCGCGGCCAGGTTGCGTTCGGCCGCCTGCCGGTCCTCGAACGACAGCGCGGGAGTGGTCAGCAGCGTGATGATTTCCGCCTCGGTGGTCAGGTCGGTGATCTGCGCCTGCCGGTAATCGGTCAGGTCGCGGTACAGCAGCGCGCCGGTCATGGTCAGCAGCGCCATCGCCGTGGTCAGCAGCACCACGAAGGTGAGCTGGCCGCGCACCGAGGAGATGCTGCCGCGCCTGATCCGGCCGCGCGCCGCGGGGCTCATTGCCGCACCTCCACCGCCAGCGTCAACAGGTCGGAGCTGATCTTCAGTCCTGCCTGCTCCGCGGCCGGCACCGAAATCTCGAAGCGTACGCGGTGCTCCACCAGCAGCAGGTTGATGGCGCTGCCCCAGTTGAGGCCGTCCTCCGCGTCGCTGACGACGAGCGTGGCGCGTCCGGCCAGTGCGGACCGCAGTGCGTGCAGGTTGGTATGCCGGTCGTTGCCGACGAACAGGATCTGCGCGTCGTCCGCCTGGTGGATACTGGCGACCTGCCGTACCTGCACGGGCCGGCCGAGCAGGGTCCGGCCGCTGGTCAGCGCGTGCAGGTTCGCCGCGACATCGCCCGCGCCCAGCACCGCAATGGTGAACCTGTCGGGCGGCAATGAATCCTCGGGCCACTTGACGTACGCGGCGAAGCGGTAGACGAAGGCGGCCTTCACCGCATCCTCGGGGTAGGTCTCCAGCGTGTGCCCGGAATTCACCGCCGCATAGCCGCACAGCATGCACAGGACGACCAGTGTCCGGAACATCCGGCTGCGGCCGCGCGTCCTGTCGGCTCGATGCTGCATCTAGGGATTCCAGCGGACCTCGGCCAGCACGCTGCTGCGGATGGGCACGCCGGCGGGCGCCGGATATTCGAGCTGCCGCCGGTGCAGCACATTCGTGTCGCGCAGCGACAGCTCCCACGAATCGGCGAAGCGCCAGGCCAGGCGCGCCGCGAGCTCGGTGCGGGCGGGCAGCGCCGGTTCCGGCAGGCTGCTCACCCGCTGCACCGATAGGTCGAGGGTCGCGCCGCGTCCCAGCTCGAAGGCCGAATCCACCAGTGCATGCAGCCGCGGATCGTCGTCGTCCTGGCCCGTGTCGAGCAGGCCGGAGGCCCCGGTCTTCTGGTACAGGTGCTTGTGCAGCAGCCGCACCCCGGGGGACAGCCGCCACCAGTCGGCGATCTGCCAGGTGGCCCAGGCCGACAGGCCATAGGTATGCCCTGCCATGAGATTGTCCCAGTGCAGCGGCAGGTAGGTGGGTGGCGCGGAAAGTTCCACGGTGCGCAGGTTGTCGTACCGGTTGTAGAACACCGAAGCAGACAGCGACAGTGCCGTCGAGATGGCGCCACGGTACCCCAGCTCATAGGTCAGCACGTCCTCGCTGTGGAAATCCGGCTTGCCGACGAGGAAATCCGCGCCGCCGGCTCTTTCCACCACGTCGGTGTCGAAGGGTGTCGGCGCACGCACGGCGCGCGAGGCGGCCGCCCACAGCAGGCTTGAACTGCCGGCATTCCAGGCCAGCCGCGCATCGGGCTGCGGCTCCCAGCCGCCCAGGGAGTCGTGCTCGAGTTTCAGGCCCACGGTCAGTTTCAGCGTTGTGGCCAGCGCCAGCGTGTCCTGCGCGAACAGGTTCCAGATCTGCAGCGCGCGCTGCGGTGGTTCGAACAGCAGCGTCGCGGTGTCGTCTATCTGGTAGCGGTGCAGGCGCGCGCCGCCGCCCCACACCAGTTGCTGGCGCGGGCCCCATGCCAGGCTCTGCTGGATTTCCGCGTCCCAGGTGTTCAGCACGAAGGCCGTGCCGTCCGCGGGCGCGGCCCGTTCCACGTGGTCGAAGTAGCCCTGCACATGCCAGCTGGAGCTGCCGGTCTGCTTTTCCCAGCGGGCCAGCAGGTTCGCGCCGCCCACCGCCTCGGTGCCCGGGCCCACGCGGTCGTCAGCCCCGGTATAGGCGTCGCCCTGCAGCGTGGCCGTGCCGTCCCCACGCACCAGGTCGAGCCGGAAGCCCGCCTGGCCGCGGTGCCAGCCGTCCCCGGCGCTGGTGCCATTTTCGAGATTCATGGCATCGCGCCGGAAGGCCTTGCCATAGACACGATAGGAGATGTCCCGGCCGGCATCGTCGCCATAGCGCGCGGTGATCTGCCGCTCGTCATTGCCGGCAGCCGTCCACACCTCGGGCCCTTGCGTCAGGTACGCGGGCCGGGTGATGACGTTGATGACGCCGTTCATCGCATTCGCGCCCCACAGCGTCGCGCCGGGACCACTGATGACCTCGATGCGGTCGACGTCGGCCAGCGGCACGTCCTGCGTATCGAGGTAGATGCCGGAGTACAGCGGCGAGTACACGCTGCGACCGTCGATCAACAGCAGCAGCTTGTTGGAAAAACTCTGCGTGTCCGGGCGGCCGCCGAAGCCGCGCGCCGCCACCGAGTAATTGCTGGAGCCGAGTTGCGTGACCAGCAGGTTGGGAGCCAGGCGCAGCGCATCGGCGAGGGTGGTGACGCCGGAGCGGCGGATGGCATCACCGGTGATTACATAGATCGCGGCGGGCGCATCACTGAGCGGTTCGGCTGTCCTGGACACCGAAGTGACCGGGATGCGTCCCAGCTCTTCCAGGGACATGTCGGTCAGCGCAGCCGCCCGGCAAAGGGGCAGCCACGCGGTGCCGACATACAGGCCGATGCGTGCCATACGTGCTAGCCGTCCGCCATGCAACGACCGGCAGCGCCGGCTCGAGCCTGTTCCCATTATTGAAGCCTCTCCCCGAGGCCCCTTCGCGCCGCGGTATCACGGTTACCATATCAAGGGGCCGCCCGGCGGCGACGCTTCCCGGGAACCGCAAGTGGATGTAGGAAAAGGACTACAGGCCAGGCGCCGGGCCGTTCAGTTCTTGATCCGCAGCTGGTTGTCCACGGACCTCACGCCGTCGACCGAACGGGCCAGTTCGCTGGCGGCTTTCGACTCCGCGGAGGAGCTGGCCCAGCCGGTCAGCGTCACCTTGCCGTTGAAGGAGTCGACGTTGACATCGAGCGCGTCCACCCTGGAGGAATCGGCCAGCCTGGCTTTCACCCTGGCCGTGATGGCGACGTCATCCACGTACTGGCCCGCCGTGGACTGGCCGCGGAAGACATCGCAGCCGGATGCAAGGACTCCCGTGGCCAGAATGGCCGCCACCGCCAGCGACTTGTGATTGTTCATGGACCCTCCGGAGCGAGTGATCTCGCGAATGGCGGTCACTATGCAGTCAGGGGCAGGTGCTGTAACTTCGGCGCCTCCCGCGACGCGGTGTAGGACGGGACCTATCCACAACAAAAGCCATGCCCAGCATCAAGCCCCGGATCCTGATGTTGCTCGCGGCACTGTGCGCAGTGCCGCTGGCCCATGCCCAATGGATCGGCTACAAGACCCCGGATGTGCCGCGCCTGAAGAATGGCGCGCCGGACATGCAGGCGCCGACTCCGCGCACCGCCGACGGCAAGCCGGATTTCTCCGGCATGTGGTTCGCCAACGTGCCCTCGAAGGATTACTGCAGGACCGCGGACTGCATCCAGGAAGAGCGCATGGCCGGCGAGCAGATGAACATCGGCCGCAAGCTCAAGGGTGGCCTGCCTTACACCGAATGGTCGAAAGAGCAGATGAAGGTGCGCGGCGCCAATGGCGGCCGGGACGATCCGCACACCTATTGCAAGCCGCCGAATTTCCCGCGCGCCTGGACGTTGCCGCAGTACACCAAGATCGTGCAGACGCCGAAAGAGATGGTGATCCTGCACGAGTTCAACGCGGCGTACCGCGAGATCTACATGGACGGCCGGCCGCTGCCCGTGGATCCGAACCCCACCTGGAACGGCTACTCGATCGCGCACTGGGAGGGCGACGTGCTGGTGATCCAGACCAATGGCATCCGCGACGACATGTGGCTGGATATCGAGGGCAGCCCCATCACCTCGCAGGCGAAGCTCACCGAGCGGCTGAAGCGCGTCAATTTCGGCCTGATGCTGGTGGAGATCACGGTGGATGATCCCAAGGCCTACACGAAGCCGTGGACGGTCACCATCGAGATGGCGGCCCAGGTGGATACTCCGATGATCGAGGAGATCTGCATGGACAACGAACAGGACGTGAAGCTTTACCGGTGAGGGCGCCCGGCATGCGCGATCGTTTCATGGCGCTGCTGGCCGCCGGCCTCGGGCTGGCGCCGGCATCGCCGGCGGGTGCGCATCACTCGCAGTCGGAATTCGATTTCAAGCAGAAGGTCACCGTCGCGGGCGAGGTCACCAAGGTGGATTGGCGCAGCCCGCATGCCCGCCTGTACGTCGATGCTGTCAATGCCGGTGGCGAAACCGAGCACTGGGATTTCGAGCTGCCCAGCCCCACCACGCTGATGCGCAGGGGCTGGAAGCGGGATTCGCTGAAGGCCGGCGACAAGGTCACCGTCGTCGCCTCCCGTGCGCGCAATTTCCCGAACATCGCGTACGTCAGCTCCATCAAGGATGCCAGCGGCAAGCCGATGTTCACCGGCATCACCGAGATCTACGAGCCGGAGAAGCCCGCGGACCCGAAGCCCGCGGACCCGTAGCGGATTACGGTGCGTGGAAGCCCGCCGGGGGGGTCACCGCCGTCTCGATGGGCTTCGGCAGCTGCGGAATCCAGTCGTAGGGCACGCGGTAGGCACGGTACACGGCGGCGGGCGCGCCTTTCTCGTTGGCGCTCATGTATTCCCACACGATGTGCTTGTCCGGCGTCACCTCGAACACGCGGCTGCCCGCGCCCTCGGTGATCAGCGTGTTGCCATTGGGCAGGCGTTGCGCACCGCTGATGTTGGTGCTGAAGAAGCCGCTGCCGGTGTAGGACCAGACGGTTTGCATTTTCACCGGATCGATCTCCAGCACGCGCGAGCTGGAACGCGCGAGGCCGCCGTAGCCGTTCAGCCCGATGGGCGTGTCGAAGCCATAGCCGCTGGCGCCGCCGTTGTCGAACACCAGCAGGTTGCCCGCGCCGGGCAGGCCCTTCGGGATCAGGTGTGCATTGTGCTGGCCGATGATCTGCCCGATGCGCTGCAGCTGCGGCGTTTCGCGGAAGTCCGGGCCCATGCGCCACACCACGTGCCCGTTGCGCGCGATGATGGCCAGGAAGCTCGCCTGGCGGCTGCTGATGAGGATGTTCTCGGGCGCGAAGCGCTTGTCGCCCTCGTCGTACCAGTGGTTCGGTCCGAGGTAGGCGGCCGCATTGGTGTGCAGCCAGTCGAAGGCGCGCGGTGCCGCGGGGCCACGGCGTCCGCCGGCACCGCCCGGACCGGGGCCGCGACCGGGGCCGCGTGCTTCACCGCCGGCCCGCGCCGGTTCGGCCGTGTTACCGGTAGCAGTGGCAGTGTCCGTGCCGGCAGCTGCAGCGGCTGCATTGCCACCAGGCCCGGCGCCTGCGCCAGCACCGCCACCGGGACCCGCTCCGCCGCCGCCAGGTCCACCACCACCGGGGCCGCGACCTGGGCCGCCACCCGGGCCCCCACCTGCGCCAGCGCCGGCCTTGATCGCAGCGAGCGCGGCAGCCGAGAAGCCGAATTCCTTGATGTGGTCGGCGGCGTACCACTGCCAGAGCACCTTGCCGTCCGCGCCGTACTCGATCAGGCGGTCGTCCTGCAGCAGGCGGTCGCTGACGGCCGGGAGCTTGCGATCGGTGTGCGTCAGCACCAGGGTGTTGGCACCGGTGGTGGCCGGCTTGAAGTCGGGGGAGTAGTAGCCTGAAGGGTAGTCCGCGCGCTGCCAGTCATGATGCTGGCGCAATGCCTTGGCCTTGCTGCCGTCCGGCATGTCGATTTCGGAATCCCCGTTCAGCGACCATAGTTCCTTGCCGTCGAAATCCTGCTCCACCAGCCGCAGCGATTCCTGGCGTCCCTGGCGCGCACCGGCGGCGCCGATCACCTCGCCACCGGGCAATACGCGCACCGGGCCGCCGGCCGAGCTGTTGAGGCCTTCCCACTGCTTGACGATGTGGCCGTTCATGTCGATCACCGCGACGCCGGGCGCGCCAAGCAGGCTGAGCACGGTGAAGCCATTCCAGGTCTTGTCCGGTTGATAGGTGGTGACACCGACCGGGTATACCGACGGCGCGGCGCCGGCGACCGTTACCAGCAGGCAGGCCGCTGCCGACATACCAATCCAGCGTACTGGTTTCATGATTCCCCCAAATTCTTCTTTCATGACCCGGAAACAAATCTGCCCCGGGAACGGCAGGGCCGCACACCCGGGGCAGGGAATTATGCAAGGAGACTGGCGATAAATCCTATTTCAGCGCAGCCGTCCGGGTGCCAGGACCCTTGTTCGCCAGTGCCGCTTCCAGAATCGGCACGACCGCGGCGCGGCCTTTGGCAAGTCGTTCCTTCTGTTCCGGCCGCTTCATGCTATCGGGAGGAGGCGCACGGGCGAGATCCAGGGCGGTCCTGCCTTCGGGATCGCGCAGCGTCGGGTCGGCACCGTGCTCGAGCAGATACCTGACCATGCCTTCGGAGCCGTTGTCGGCGGCGCCCATCAGCGCCGAGTGACCTTCCTGATCCCGGCCCGCCACATAAGCCATGATGGTGCCGGTGTGGTTGCGGCTGCCGGTGATCTGGTAGTTGATGTTCGCGCCGGCGGCCAGCAGCATGTCGATGGATTTGTATGCGCGCTCATTGCCCCCGGCGCCGCCGGGGTCTCCGGTGGCCCGCATGCCGGCCGCGATCATCAGCGGCGTCATCTGGAACACATTGGGCAGGTCGACCTCGGCGCCGTGCTTGAGCAGCAGTTCCATGGCTTCCTGGTCATTGGCCAGTGCGGCGATGAACAGCGGGCCCGCGCCGTCGCGCATGTCGTAATCGGTGAATCGGTCGCGGCCATTGCCGTAGGGCCGCTTGCGCGTGAGCTGGTGATTGACGTCCACACCCATGCCGATCAGGCGATTCGCAACGTCCATTGCCGTCGGGCCGCGTGCGCCGCCTCCGGCACCGCCGCCGAAACCACCGGCTCCGCCACGGAAGCCACCGGCGCCTCCAGGGCCGCCCGGTCCGCCCGGTCCGCCCGCTCGTCCGCCGGCACCTGCAGGCGCACCTGCTGCAGGCGGGCCGGCAGCCCCGGCAGGTCCGCCGCGGCCCGGGGGACCGCCGACCACACCGCCGATGCCACCGAAATTCACGGCGCCGCCGCCGCCCGGCGGACCAAAGCCGCCACCGCCGCCGCGGAAGGAGTTCATGTCGATGGCGACGTAGAACGGCGTGCGGCCGCTCATGTCCCAGGTGTTTGGATCCGCGCCCTTGTCCAGCAGCAGCATCGCGATGTCGAAGTGACGGTTGTCGATGGCGTTGATCAGCGGGGTGACGCCATCCGGATTGGGCTTGTTGACGTCGGCGCCTGCCTGCACCAGGGAAACGGCGCAGCGATAGCAGCCCGAGCGCGTGGCGTACAACAGCGGAGTCAGGCCGCCGGTCTGCCGGCTTCTGAACTGGGCGCGGGGCTCGGAGGTCATCTGGCGCGCCCAGTCGTCGGACTTCGCGCGCAGGTTGACCTGGGTTGCGGCGCCCTTGGCCAGCAGCAGGTCCACCATGTCCGGCAGGTTGCCCGCGGCCGCCCACATCAGCGCGGTCTGGTCGCGGAAGGTTTCGATGGCTTTGACATTCGCGCCGCGGTCGATCAGCTGCTTCGCCATGTCCTGGTTGTTGAGGCTGATCGCCAGCATCAGCGCGGTCTGGTTGTCCAGGTTGGGCGAATCCACGTTGGCGCCCGCATCGAGCAGCGTGTGGAACAGTTCCATGTCCTGGAGGTTGATCGCCTCGGTGAGCGCGGTGTCGCCGTAATTGCTGGTGACGTCGGCTTTTGCGCCGGCCTTCAGCAGTTTCTGCACCATTTCATGGTCGGCGTAGAAAGTTGCCCACATCAGCGCGGTGGAACCATCCGGCGCCTTCGCGTTGATGTCGATGCCCGGCGAGCCGATCGCAGCCAGTGCGGTATCTCGCTGCCTGGTGCGCACCATATCGACCAGCGACTGCGGTGTATCCGTGGCGGCCGAGGCCGCCGCTGCTCCGAGCGACAGCAGTCCAAATGCGGCGAGGGTCCGGAATCCCCGGACGCGGCGGATGAGCTTAGACAACGTTGCCCCCGAAATTGGTGTAGTGGGCCTGGAAGCCCTTCTCTACGTCGTAGAGGAACTTGTAGGGATCCTCGAACCTGCGGTCCACCTTGTCGAGGACCTTGTCGTTCATCATGTCCTGCGCGCTGTGCCCGTGATGCACCAGGTCCGCGGTCAGGTCGTACAGCTTCTTCATCATGTCGGTCTCGGCCTGCAGCTCGGCACAGGTCATCACCTTGCCGTAGGCCGGCACGACCAGCGTCTTGTCGTTGGCCAGCTTCACCAGATCATCCATGGCGTCGACGCGGCCGCCAAACCAGCCGCCGGCGAACCAGTCGAGGATGGGATCACGCAGCGGCGAGACCACGTCGCCGGCCACCAGCACGTTGGAATCACGGAAGAACACGTAGGCATCGCCGCGCGTGTGGGCTTCCAGCAGGTAGCCGAACTCCACGCGTTCCGCGCCGGCCTTCATTTCGCCCTTGCCGCGGAAGGTGACCCTGGGCACGGCTTCCTTCGGCGGCGCCTTCACCCAGCGGTCCTCGGCGGGCACGTAGTAGTCGGCCGCCAGCCACTGCCTGGTGATGGTGTGCGCGTGTATCTCGGCGCCGGCGTTCGCGAACAGCGCGTTGCCGCCGGTCTGGTCGGCGTGATAGTGCGAATTGAACAGGATGTGCACTTTGGCGCCACCCAGGCTCTTCTGCACCGACGGGGCAAGTTCAACCGAACCGCTTTCCACCAGCAGCACGCCGTCGCCGGTGTTCAGCACGATCACGTTGCCGGGCGCACCGCTGATCACGCTGACCCGGTCGGTGACTTTCGCGACCGGCAGCGCAGTGGCGCGCTTCACCGCTGTTGGCGCCGCGGATGACGCGCTGACCGGCATGTGCTGGCAGCCGGCGAGGCCGCCCAGCAGCGGCATGGCGGTGAGCCCGGCGGCGCCGCCGAGTGAAGCCTTCAGGAAATTTCTGCGATCCAGGGACATCTCAGACCTCGGAGATCACGCCGGTGCTGTTGCCGAAACTCTTCTGCGGGATGCCCAGCTTGTCGAGGATCGTCAGGTGGATGTTGGCCAGCGGCGTGCGCGGCGGCAGCGTCAGGTTCTTGCCGCCGACATGCTTGCCGTTGGCGCCGCCGATCAGCACCTCCGGAATCGGATAGTTGTCGTGCGCGTTGCTGTTGCCCATGTTCGAGCCATACAGGAACAGCGAGTGGTCGAGGATGCTGCCATCGCCTTCCTTGGTATTGGCCAGCTTCTGCAGGAACTCCGCGAAGCGCTCCATGTGGTAGCGCTGGATCTTCAGCAGCCCGTCGATGCGGTCGCGCTGGTTGGAGTGGTGGCTGATCGGGTGGAAGCCGCCGGGCACCTTGAGGTTCGAGTACTCGCGGGCCGTGCCTTCCGCCGCCTGCACGAAGGTGGCCACGCGCGTGAGGTCCGCCTGGTAGGCCAGCGCGATCAGGTCGAACATCATCTTCAGCTGCTGGTCGAAGTCGTCGAACTGGCCCAGCGGTGCGTCCGGCACCTGCACATTGCCCAGGTCCCGGCTCGCCGACATCTTCACGCGCCGCTCCAGCTCGCCCACGGTGTCGAGGTAATCGGACAGGGCGCGCCTGTCGCCGGGCCCGAGGTCGCCGGACAGCGTCTTGGCGCGCTCGGAGATCATGTCGAGGATGCTGGCGTTCTTGCGCAGCAGCGCGGCGCGCTCGGCTGCGGTGTCGCCTTCGCCGACCAGCTGGATGAACACCTTGCGCGGGTTGTACTCCATCGGCAGCGGCTTGTTCGGGGCCGCGAACGAGGTGGTGACGGCGTAGAAGCCGCCATTGCCCGCGGCGATCTGCACAGTGGTTTCGGAGGCCAGCTCCAGCGAGGGCAGCGCGGTGGTCTGTCCCAGGCGCTGCGCGACGACCTGGTCCAGCGTCGTGGACATGCTGGCGCTGGAAGAGGAAGTGTCCGGCCGCACGCAGGACAGCCAGGTGGCCGGATTCAGTACATGCACCGAGCCGCCAGCGGCGGTGTTCTCCACGTTCTCGAAGGTGGTCACGTACTTCTTGAGCGGCTCCAGTGGCGCCACCGTCCTGCCCAGCGTGAAGTCCGCGCCCTTGCCGCTGGAGGTCCAGCCGTCGACCTCCTTGCCGAAGGGCGTGTTGTTCTGGATCGCGCCGTGCGGCAGGTAGAAGAAACCGGCGCGCAGCTTCGGCGCAGCCGCCGTATCGGCCCAGGCCGTGGCGGCCGGCACCATTGCATCGAGGAAGGGCAGTCCCAGGGCCACGCCGCTGCCGCGCAGGAAGGTACGCCGGGACAGGTGCTTCTTGGTGAGGAATGTTGCCATGGTTGTCTTCCTTCGCTTCAAGGATGCTGGGCGGCGGTGACGCCGGTGGATGCCAGGGTCTGCTTCGGCTGCTTGCTCTCTTCGACGCCCTGGCGGCGGAACGCGTCGCTGTTCACGATGCCGTCGATGATGGCGCTGAACCGGTAATTGCTCTTCGCGGCCTCGGCCACGATCTGCCGCACCAGCGGCATGTCGTAGTACTCGACCTGCCGGTTGAGGGCATAGGTCATCAGCCGTTTGGTCACGGTGGTCGGGAACTGGTCCGGACGGCTGTTGAGGTATTTGCGCAGGTCCACCGGCCCGTTCAGCACCACACCGCTGGACAGCTCCGTCTTGGCATCGATCGGCGCATTGCGCGCGGCGCGGTCGACTTCACGCCACTGCCCGGTGTTGTCGAAATTCTCCAGCGCGAGCCCCGGCGGGTCGATGAGGCCATGGCAGGCCTTGCAGGTCGGGTTCGTGCGATGCAGTTCCAGCCGCGCGCGCACGGTGGTGGGCAGTTCGCCTTCCTTCACCGAAAGGTCCGTGGCGACATTGGGTGGCGGCGGGGAGGGCGGTGTACCCATGAGTTTGTCCAGCACCCACTGCCCGCGGCGCACCGGCGAAGTGCGGTCGCCGAACGAGGTGGCCATCAGCACGGCGCCCTTGCCGAGCAGCCCGAAGCGGTTCTCATCCGTGAGCTGCACCCGCCGGAACTGCGAACCGTACACGCCGCGGATGCCGTAGCGCTGGGCCAGTTCGGCGTTGACGAAGGTCCAGTCGGCGTTCAGCAGGTCCATCACGCTGCGGTCCTCGAGCAGCACGCTCGACAGGAACAGCCGCATTTCAGTGTTCAGGTTGGCGCGCAACGCGGCGATGGGTTCCGGCTTCATGTCGGTGGGCTCGACCTGGTCGAGATCGAGGCTGAGCCAGGCCTGCGCGAAGTCGTTGACCAGCGCGTCCGCGCGCGGATCCTTCAGCATGCGCGCAACCTGCGCGTCCATGACTTTCGGGTCGGACAGGCGCTTCGACGTGGCCAGGTCGATCAGCTGCTGGTCCGGCCCCGAAGCCCACATCATGAAGGACAGCCGCGAGGCCAGTTCCAGGTCGGTGAGCGGCCGCGAATCGGTCTGCTTCGCCGTGGTCGGGATGGCGCGATAGAGGAAGTCGGGGCTGGACAGGATGGCGGTGACCAGTTCGGTGATGCCGGAGTCGAAGCCGCCGGCCTCGGCGCGCCCGCTGTCATAGAAAGGCATCAGGAACTTCAGGTCCGCGTCGGTCACGGGGCGGCGGAACGCCTCGGCCGCCAGGTGCCGCGCGATCTGCTCCGCGCAGGGCCGTTCCTCGGCGGCATTCTGCGGCTGGCAGACATAAATCTTTGCGCGGCTGGCGCTCATCGACAGCCCGGTGGGCGAGAACGGCCCCTCGACCAGCACTGCGGTCTGGATGACGGGCATGTCGGAAATCCGCCCGCCGCCGCCGAATCCGCCGCCCGTGGCGTCATTGCTGAGGCTGCGCGAGCGTTCGATGAAGGTCATCGCCACCTTGTGCGTGCCGGCCTTGATGTGCGCTTTGGTGGCGGCCATGGCCAGGGCCTCCTTGGCGCCAGTGGGGCCGTCGCGGTCCAGCACGTCGAGATATTCGGGACCGCCGAGCACGTTGCGCGCGACTTCCACTCCATCCACCAGGATGACCATCGTGGCCGCGGTTTGCGCGCCGCGCGGATACAGCCCCATGTCCATGTAGTCCTCGGCCGGAATGCTGAAGCGATAGTCGGCATCGGCCGGGAACACATAGGTGAAGCTCACGCCGCCCCGCGCCGTGCCGCCGCGCGTGCCCAGCGGAAAGTCGGCGGCCGTGGTCGGCGTCACCGGAATGGTGGTCTTGAACATCTTCGGCACCGGCTGGCCCACCGCCAGCTGCGCCGCCTTGCGCACCGTCGACAGGTACTGCTCCATGAAGGAGGGGGAGACGGTCAGCGCACCGGCCACGTTGGTGAAACCATCCACCGAACTTTCGGTGGGCAGCGCCTGCTTGGGATCGATGTCGACGCCGATCAGCGATTTCACCGACTCGGCGAACTCGGTGCGGCTGAGGCGCTCGATCGGCACGTGGCCGATGTGTTCCTTGCTGGAGGAATCGAGCGAGGTCTCGAGGAAGCCCACGAAGGCATCCACGTCGGCCTGCGAGGGCTGCTTCTGCCCGGCCGGAGGCATCAGGCGGCCGCGCAGCTTGGTGACAGCATGCTCCCAGGTTTCCGGATCCTTGCCGGGGTGGGTCACGTCGAGGGTGTCCATGGCCACGCCACCGGCCCAATCGTCGGTGTTGTGGCACTTGACGCAGTAGGTCTGCGTGAGGGTGGAGAACTGCTTCGCGGCATCGGCGCTCTGCGCTGCCGGCGCGGCATGCACGGCCGCAGCCGCGAGCACCAGCCACGCGGGCAGGCTCGCAGCCACCTTCCGCGCACCATCCACCAATGCTCGACTCTTGCGCATCACCCCGTTCCTCTTGGCTCTTGATGTAGTGTTATTGCGTCCGCTCCCGGCGGGTGCAATGACCTGTGTTCCAACCCCCAAAGATACCGCGGCAGAGCCCATCCCGCTCCGGCGCATGTCTTCGCGTTCCGAAAACCGCCGGGGCCGAATGTTTCTCTCAATTACTTCAGATTCCCGCGAGCCCGGAAGGTTCGGCCCGGACCGGCGAGCCGGGTCAGATCATCATCAGGTCCTGGCCCAGGATGACCTCGCCCGAGTAGTACTTGCGGACGGCTTGCAGCAGCGGCGCCAGCGGCGCGCTGGTGCCGGCGCTGGTGAGCTGGTGGTTGAGCACCACGAGCTTCACCTTGGCCTCGGCGGCCATGCGACCGACGTCCTCCGGCGTGGAATGGGTTTCCGACACGTGCCGGCCCACGCTGGCGTGGTTGGCGAGGTCGGGGTTCGCCTTCAGCTGCGCGAGCCAGCGGTCGCGCGTGCTCTGCTCCATGATCTCGCAGACGAACACGTCAGCGTCCTTCGCGAGCTGTACCAGGTTGCTCGAATAATTCGTATCGCCGGAAATCACCACCGAGCGGGTCTTGGTGTCGAAGCGCACGCCGACGGAGCGGTACGGCATCTGCGAACGCGAGTGCTCCGGATAGTGCGTGTTCTCGGCAGTGGATACCGTGACGCGCTCATCCTTGAAGATCTGCAGCGGCGTGGCGGTCGCTTCGATGTCGTGCCCGTGGTACAGGTCGGCCGGATTGGTCTTGCGTCCTTCATCGACGGTGCGGATGCCGACGTCGGCCTTGCAGTAGTCGACGATGGCACGAACCATGTCCGCGGTGCCGTAGGGTCCGTACAGGTCGATGGGCTTGGTGCGGCCGCTGGTCCATTGCAGGGTCAGCAGCGCCGGCAGGTCGGCGGTGTGGTCGTTGTGCAGGTGCGTGAAGAAGATCTGGTTGATCTTCGAGGCGCTGATGTCGGCGGCCACCAGATTGCGCACCGCGCCGTAACCGCAGTCCACCAGGTATGGCGTGCCGTCGACCATGATGATGGTGGCGGTTTCCGCGCGCTTGAGATCCACGCCGGGGCCGGCCCGCGTGCCGAGCAGCACCACCTGCGTGCCGGGCAGAACGCGATCGGAGGAGTTGTTGCCGTTGCCGCCGCGCGCCGGGCGATTGCCATTGCCGCCGGCGGGCGCGGCCTGCCGCGCGGCACCTTGCTGCGCGCCGCTTTGCTGCGCGGCTTGCTGGGCCAGCGCCCGAGAAATAATCGTGGTGGATGCCACCGCGGCCAGGCCGATGGCCCCCTGCAGGATCTTCCGGCGCGATGCTCGCTGTTCCCCGTTCATCTTCCCTCCCGTCGGGACAAGTCTTGCTTGTATCGGACCAGTTCCTGTTCCGTGCCGGCAGCCGTGACGCCTCATCGGTGCGGTGACAGGTCCCGGCTTGAGGTCCTCTCGCCGGGCCGCTCATGATACTGCCTCGCCGCGCGCGGCAACGTGGTTTCACGTGGCCGATGAGGGCATCCGCGGCACGCGAGGGGGTTGCATGTCGATCCGGACGAGCTTGTTCTGGGCGGGCGCGGTGGCCGCCGCAGCCCTTTTTTCGCCGGCTTTTGCCGGTAACCGAAATGCGCGCGACGAACTGGCGCGCGATGTGGACCGCGCCGCGTCCGTACGCGCGGTGAAGAACCTGCAGCGCACCTATGCCCAGTATTCGCAGTACGGGCTGTGGCGGGAGATGGCCGCACTGTTCGCCAGCGATGCCACTTATGTCTTCGACGATGACAAGGTCACGGGGCGCGCGGCCATCGCCGCCTACCTCACTGCGCGCGAGGGCGGTGGGCACCAGGGCCTGCTGCCCGGCGAGATTCATGCAGAGATCCTTGATCATCCGGTGGTGAATCTGTCCGTCGACGGCGACTCGGCCACCGGGCGCTGGTACGGATTGCTGCTCCAGAGCGACGCGCAGGGCAATGCCGGCATGCGCGCCGGGGTCTTCGAGAACAGGTATGTGCGCCGCGGCGGGAAGTGGCAGATCAGCGTCCACCATTTCTATCCGCAATATGCCGGGCCATATGAAACCGGCTGGACGAACTGGAAGGGACGCGACCTCGGCATCCTGCCCTACCACTTCACGCCGGATGAGGCTGGAGTTCCCGTTCCGCCGCCGGTGGGCGCCGCGCACGCCACGCGGTTGACGCTCGCGCAGCTGGAGAGCCGCGTCGCGGAACTCGACGACGAGAACCTGGTGCGCAACCTGCAGGCTGCCTATGGCTACTACGTCGACCGCCGCATGTGGGATGACGTCGCCGACCTGTTCGCCGCCGACGCCGTCTACGAGGTCGGCGGCGTGGGTATCTACAAGGGACAGGAAGGAGTGCGCAAGGCGCTTGCGCGCATGGGCCCGGCGGGGCTGACCCACGGCGTGCTCAATGATCGCGTGCAGTTCGACACCGTGGTCAGCATCGCGCCCGGCCGGCGCGAGGCGCGGGTGCGCGGCCTGGAGCTGGGCATGCTCGGCGAGGCGGACAAGGGCGAGGGATTCTGGGAGGTATCGATATTCGACAACCGCTTCGTGAAGGAGGGCGGCCTGTGGAAGGTGCGCGAAATGCGTGTGTTCCCGTTGTTCCGTTCCGAATACCGCAAGGGCTGGGGCAGGAGCCGCATCGTCGAAACTGCCCAGCCGGGCGCGCTGGCGCCCGACCGCCCGCTGCCAGCCGCCGATGCAGGTGGCCAGGACCGGATCATCCCCGCCTTCGTGTCCGTGCATCCGGTGACCGGCAAGCCCGTGGCAGCGCCCGCGGGCATGCGTCTGGTAGCGGCGCAGGCGCTGACCGACGCCATCGCCGCGCCCGCCTCCAGGACATCGCATGCCGGCGTGGAGGCGCGTCTGCGCGAAGCGGAGCGCAAGGTAATGGTGGCGGAGGCCTACGATGGTGCGGAGAACGTCTCCAGTTCCTACGGTTTCTTCGCCGATGATTCACAATGGGACTGGCTGGCGCAGCTGTTTGGCCGCGAGGGCACCAAGCAGATTCCCTTCGCCGGCTATTACAAGGGCTTCGCGCGCATTTCGCAGGGACTGCACCTGGAGTACGGCGATCCCGTCAGGCTCGATGCCACCAAGGCGAGCGTGGCTTTCCACTGGCGCATCCAGCCCTTCATCAACGTGGCCCCGGATGGACGCTCTGCGCGCGTGCGCACTTACCTCTTTCATCCGGATACGGCCAGGCGCGGCGGCGGCACACTGTTCGGCGCGATGTATCCCGACGATCACCTGATCCTGGAGGACGGCATCTGGCGGCTGTGGAACCTGTCGCTCGATGAGCCCTATTTCGAGATGCCGAACTGGCAGGCGGGGTGGGCCGGTGCCAGGGACCGGGTCCCGGCTCCGCCGGTCGGGTCCCCGCGCCCGGCACCACCCACCGCGCCGGCGGCCGTCAACGGAGTTGCGACACCGCCGCGCCCGCAGCGCTATGTTGGCGCGGCGCTGGTTGCCGTGTTCAAGCCGGATGTGCCGATCACGGAACTGGGCAGGCTGCAGGAGCATTTCAGGGGCGGCACCGGCGAAGCCTGGGACTGGCCGCAGATCCTGCCGATGTGGTGGGGGTACAAGAACCCGGTGAGCGGACGCCAGCCCGGGCTGTTCCTGCCGGACTGCGTGCCCTGCGATTACGCGCCGGAAATGAGCATGGCCCGGCACGGCTACCTGCTGCCCTCCGGCGACCCGGTCCGCAGCGAGGACTGAAGGACCGGGTGCCGGGCGCGTCTACGTGCCCGGCACCCGCGGCAGGCTACTTGCTGCTCTCGCTGGTCGACGAGCTGCCGGCCGGCTTGACCATGATCTTGTTCTCGACCTTGGCCACTCCGCCGGTGTCCCGCGCGATCTTGCCGGCCTTGGTGCGCTCGGCCTGCGTATCCGCGGTGCCCGACAGCGTCACCACGCCATTGGTCGCGTCCACGTTGATGGCGAGCCCGCTCACGTCCTTGGCCGCCAGCAGTTTGGACTTGACCTTGGTCACCAGCGTGGCGTCGTCGATCTTCTGGCCCGCGGTTTCCGCCAACGAGACATTGCCGATAGCCAGCGCGCCCATGGCGAGGCAGGCAACCGTTGCCGCGATGATTTTGCTCTTCATAGAACTGCTCCTTGCCCATGAGGGCCCGTTTTGAACCATGACCCACAGGTTCGCCGAGCAGCTCGGGGCAGCGCAGTTCCCGGCCGCAGCATTCGGGCGTAGGAATATTCCGGGGACTGTCGCCCGGTGATGACAGCGGAGGTAGTATGCGCAGCCATGCGTATCGGGAAAATCCTGCCGGCCGCGCTGGCCCTGGTCCTGCTGCCGGTAGTGGCCGGTGCCGCCGGCGTGGCGGACCTGATCCAGAAGGGCGACCGCCAGGCCGCGCTGCAGGCCATCCGCGACGGCGGCGACGTGAACGCGCTGCAGGGGGATGGTTCCTCGCCGCTGCTGTGGGCGGTGCATGGCGTCGACCACGAGCTCGTGGCGGAACTGCTGAAGCACGGCGCGAAACCCAATCTGCGCAATTCGCTCGGCGCCACGGCGCTGCGCGAAGCCATCACGCTCGGCGACACCGACATGGTGGGGATGCTGCTGCAGGCGAAGGCGGACCCCAACCTCGGCAATGCCGACAACGAGACGCCGCTGATGCTGGCCGCGCGCATGGGCTCGCTCCCCATGGTGCAGTCGCTGCTGCAGGCCGGCGCGCGCGTCAATGAAAAGGAACAGTCCCGCAGCCAGACGGCGCTGATGTGGGCGGTCGACGGCAACCCGCCCAACCCGCAGGTGGTCGACCTGCTGATCGCCAGCAAGGCCGGGGTGGACGTGCGCGCCGCGGCGAACGACTGGGGCAACCAGATCACTTCCGAGCCGCGCGCGCAGTACCGTGCCTCGGGCGGCCTGACGCCGCTGCTGTACGCCACCATGTCCGGCTGCCTGCCGTGCGTGAAATCGCTGCTGAAGGCCGGCGCGGACATCAACCGTCCCACGCCCGATGGCGTCACGCCGCTGATGAACGCCATCGACAACAACCACTATGATGTCGCCAACTACCTGCTCGACCAGGGCGCCAATCCGCGGCTGTTCGACTGGTGGGGCCGCACCGCGGTGTACCTGGCGGCCGACATGCGCACGCGCGGCGGCGCACGCGGAGGACCGGCCGGATTCCGCAACAACGAGGCACCGGCCGCGCCCGCCGCGCCGCAGGGCAGCGCGCTGCAGATACTGCAGCGCCTGCTGGAAATGGGCGTGGACCCCAACACCCAGCTCGACATGCACCGGCCCTTCCGCGGCCGTTTCGCCGACGACCTCATGACCACCGGCTGCACGCCGCTGCTGCGTGCGGCGCTGTCGGTGGACAAGGACGCGGTGGCGCTGCTGCTCAGGCACGGCGCGCTGCCGGATCTGCCGAACGTGATGGGCGTGACGCCGCTGATGGCGGCCGCCGGCATCGGCGCAGGGCGTGGCAAGGTAACCAGCGAGGGGCCGCTGCGCGGCGTGGACGCCCAGGCCTACGCCATCGCCGTGATCGACATGCTGCTGCAGGCCGGCGCCGACGTGAATGCGCGCATCACCGACACCAGCAGCCACACCGCCATCATCGCGCGGCCGAGCTCGATGACCGACCGGCAGGGGCAGACCGCGCTGTTCGGCGCGGTGAGCCAGAACTGGACCCGCGTCGCGCAGCACCTGCTCGAGCATGGCGCGCGCGCGGACATCAAGGATGACCAGGGCAAGACGCTGGTCGATGCGCTGACCGGCAAGGCCGGCGGACGCGATACGCTGGAGGATCGCCCGCAGGCCGCGCCCGACGAGCTGGTCAAACTGATCAAGGGTGCGATGGGCAGCTGACGCGGCAGGCGGGTCACGTCAATCGGGGGGGCAATGATCGGATCAAAGCTCGTTGTGGCCGCGTTGCTGGCCGCGGCGGTCGCCGCGGCGGCGGAGCAGAAACCTTCTTCCGCATTCGACCGCGGCCACAGCCTGCAGGCGCCGCAGGATCCGGGATTCGCCGCGGTGGCGGGGAAGTGCAAGGTGCAGCCGAATACGCGGGTTCCCGGCGGCCGCGGTGGTCCCGCCGGCAACGAGGCGCCACCTGCACCGCAGCTGCCGGCCACCCAGGCCATCGCGGGAGTGCTGGCCGCGGGCCAGGAATGGAAGGTGGTGTGGTCCTGGGAAGGCAACAACGCCGATGGCCCGATAGCCGGCGAGCACGGCACCATCCTGTACGCCAACAATGACGCCAGCAATGTGATGCAGCTGGATCCGGCCACCGGGCTCGCGACGGTGCTGTACGACAGGACCAACACCGGCGGCGCGCTGTCGCGCAGCAGGAATGGCGCGCTGTTCCTGGCCGTGCGCGGGCTGGGCAGCGGTATCGAGCAGCTGGAGCCGCAGCGTCGCATGCTGGTCAACACCTTCCAGGGCGAGCCGCTGGAATGCGCGGGCGGCACCGTCAACGACATCGCGGCCGACGCGCATGGCGGTGTGTATCTGGCGCTCTCCGGTGCCGGCGTGTTCTACGCCACGCCGCAGGGCGTGCTGGCGAAGTACGGCGATGCGCCCGCGGCCAATGGCATCATCCTCAGCCCCGACGAGAAGACCCTGTACGTCACCAATGGCGCCGTGGTGGTGGCCTTCGACGTGCATGCCGACGGATCGCTCGCCAACCAGCGCGAATTCGCGAAGCTGCGCGGCGGCCAGGGCGGCGACGGCTCGACCGTGGATTCCGCGGGCCGCCTGTATGTATCCACCAATTCCTCGGTCGACGTGTTCTCGCCGGCCGGCGGGTTCCTGGGCTCGATTCCGGCCCCGCGCGGCACGCATGCCGTGATGATCGGCGGCAAGGACAACCACACCCTGTTCGGCTGCGTGTTCTACGGCGGCTGGGGTACGCCCGGCGCGCGCAACGAGATCATCGCGCTGCCGTTGCTGGCGCAGCGCTACATGGGCCGTGCGAAGTAGAGGTTTGCCATGAAGGGTTTCCCGCTGCCAAGTTCGTTGAAGGTGGTGCCGGGCACCGAGGGTGCCCAGGCGGCCTATCCCTACTACATGCAGTTCGGGCCGGAGGACGACACGCGCTTCTGGTTCTACAACTCCATGCACTTCCCCGAGCCGATGCATGCCTTCGACTCGGTCACGGGCGAGGCGGCCTACTGCGCGCTGGGCGCGAGCAATACGCGCGTGCATTGCCTGCCGACGGTCAAGGGCATCGACGAGCGCATCATCAACGGCCGCATCTACATCAGCGGCGTCGGCGTTTCCGACCCGGAGGAGATCAGGGAGCGCACCGGCGAGTTCATGCAGCGGGCGTTCTACTACTACGAGAACTGGGAAACGCTGTACGCGCAGTGGAAGCAGAAGATGCGCGCGCTGATCCAGGATGCGCAGCAGCTGCCGCCGCTGGACCTGCCGAAATACGAGCCGCTGCAGAACGTGCGCGCGGGCAAGGGCGTTGCCGCCAACCACTCGCTGCTCGACATCTACCAGAAGGCGCTGGAAGGCTACTTCCGGATGTGGCATCACCACTTCGAGTTCCTGCTGCTGGGCTATGGCGCCTACATGACCTTCTTCGCCTTCTGCAAGAAGGCCTTTCCCGAGATCAGCGACCAGTCCATCGCGCGCATGGTGGCGGGCATCGAGGCCGAGATCTTCCGGCCCGATGACGAGTTGCGGCGGCTGGCGCGCGTGGCCGTGCAGCTGGGCGTGGAACAGCCTTTCCAGGATGGTTCGACGGTACAGACCATCCTCGAAAGCCTGCAGGACATGGGCCCGTCGGGGAAGAAGTGGCTGGAGGAGCTGGAATCCTCACGCCATCCCTGGTTCAACGTGAACGTCGGCGACGGTTTCTATCACTACCACCGCTCGTGGAACGACGACCTGTCGCTGCCGTTCTCGGCATTGCCCAGCTATATACGGCAGGTGCGCGCCGGCGGGAATCTCGAGCGGCCGGTGAAGCAGCTGCTGCAGGAGCGCGCGCAGCTGATATCCGACTACCGCGAGCTGCTGGCCACCGACGCGGATCGCGCGGCCTTCGACCAGATGATCGGCCTCGCGCATCGCGTGTTCCCCTACGTGGAAGGCCACAAGTTCTATTGCGAGCACTGGTACACCAACCTGTTCTTCAACAAGATCCGCGAGTTCGGCCGGCTGCTGGTCGCGCACGGCTTCTTCGCGAAGGAAGAAGACGTGTTCCACCTCACGCACTACGAGCTGAAGTCCGCCATCATCGACCTGATGCAGTCCTGGTCCGCCGGCTCGCCGCCACGCGGCCCGGCGCGGTGGCCGGCCATCGTGGCCGAGCGCCGCGCCGCCATCGCGGCATGGACGAAGCACGATACGCCGCCGGCGCTCGGCCCGGTGCCGGACATCATCGATGATCCGGCCATCGTGATGCTGTGGGGCATCACGCGCGAGAGCCTGGATGCCTGGCTCACCGCCGAGGATGCCGGCGAGACGAAGGAGCTGAAGGGCTTCGCCGCCTCGCGCGGCGTGGTCGAGGGCACGGCGCGCGTGGTGAAGGCGGTCGAGGAGATCGGTCGGCTGCGCGACGGCGACATCCTGGTGTGCCAGGTCACCAACCCCACCTGGTCGCCGATCTTCCGCAAGATCGCCGCGGCGGTGTCGGACATCGGCGGCTCGATGAGCCACGCGGCCATCGTGGCACGCGAATACGGATTGCCCGCCGTGGTCGGCACCGGCACCGCCACGCGGCGCATCCGCGATGGCCAGCGCATCCGCGTGGATGGCGGCCGCGGCATCGTCACGCTGCTCGACTGAATTCGCATGGCCGCCACGGGCTCGATCGGCTGGTTCGCCGACCTCACGCTGGCGGACCGGCCATCCGTGGGCGGCAAGGGTGGCTCGCTCGGCGAGCTGACCCGCGCCGGCATCGCCGTGCCGGAAGGCTTCGTGGTGCGCACGGCCGCGTTCGAGGAATTCATCGCGGTGCTGGAGCGCGAGCGGCCCGTGCGCGCGGCGGTTGCGGCGCTGGCTGCGGAAGACCTCGATGGCATCACCGCGCTGTCTGCGCAGCTCAGCGCGCGCCTGCAGGCCGCGCCGCTGCCCGCGGCGCCGCGCGCGGAACTGGCCGCGGCGCACGGCAGGCTCTGCGCTGGCGATGCCCGTGCGCCGCTGGCGGTGCGTTCGTCGGCGACCACCGAGGATGCGGCGGACGCGAGCTTCGCCGGGTTGCAGGACACCTATCTGTGGGTAATGGGCGCCGGGGATGTGGAGCGCCAGGTGCGCGCCTGCTGGGCCAGCCTTTACTCCGTGCCGTCGATGGCCTATCGGCGCCGCAATGGCTTGCCGGAGAACGAGGTGGCCATGGCCGTGGTGGTGCAGAAAATGGTGCACGCGCGCTCGGCCGGCGTGATGTTCACGCGCAGCCCCACCAGCGGCGACCGCTCGGTGATCGTCATCGAGGGCGCATGGGGACTGGGGTCCGCGGTGGTGGGCGGCGAGGTCACGCCGGACCGCTTCGTGCTCGGCAAGCTCACCGGCGAAATCAGCGTGCGCGAGATCCGCGACAAGCACGTGCGTCATGTCCCGCGTCCGGGCGGCGGCGTCGCGGAAGAGGCCACTCCGCCGCCGCTGCGCGAGATGCCCTGCGTCTCCGACGAGGAGCTGCAGCAGCTGCGCGAAGTCGCGCGGCGCATCGAGAAGCACTACGGCCGCCCCCAGGACATCGAATGGGCCATCGACGGCGGCGGCGCGCTGCGCATCCTGCAGAGCCGGCCGGAAACGGTATGGTCCATGAAAGAAGCAGCGCCGGTGGCCGCGGCAAAGGACAATCCGCTGCATCATGTGATGAGCGTGTTCGGAGGCCGGCATTGAGCCTGACCGCGAAGGATGTGGCCGAGATCCTGAAGGCCCTGGAGGCTTCCAGCTTCGATACGCTGGAACTGGAACTCAATGGCGTGAAGCTGCAGTTGCGGCGCGGCGGAGCGGCGGCTGCGCCCGCGCCTGCGGCACACGCATCCGCAAAGGCCGAATCGCCACCGCCCGCTGCGGCCGCAGCCGCCGCACCGATGGAAGTTCCGCCGGGCGCGACCGCCGTGCCGGCGCCATTGCTCGGCATTTTCTACCGCGCGCCGAAGCCCGGCGAGCCGCCGTTCGTGGAAGTGGGCGACCGCGTGGAGAGTCAGACCATCATCGGCATCATCGAGGTGATGAAGCTGATGAACAGCGTGCGCGCGGGCGTGCGCGGCACGGTGGTGGCGATCCCGGCGCGCAATGGCGAGCTCGTCGAACACGGCGAGGCGCTGCTGTTCGTGCGCGCGGACTGACGTCCGGGACCGCGCGTGCCCATCCGCAGCGTGCTGATCGCCAATCGCGGGGAGATCGCGCTGCGCGTGATCCGCAGCTGCCGCGAGCTCGGCCTGCGGACGGTGCTGGCCGTATCCGAAGCCGACCGCGACTCGCTGCCGGCGCGTCACGCCGATCGCGCCGTGTGCATCGGCCCGGCTCGCCCGGCTGATTCCTACCTGAGGATCGACACTCTGGTCCAGGCCGCGCTCGGCACCGGCGCCGACGCGGTGCATCCGGGCTACGGCTTCCTGTCCGAGCGCGCGGCGTTCGCACGGCGCTGCGAGGAGGCCGGGCTCGTCTTCATCGGCCCGACGCCGGAGCAGCTTGCGGCCGTGGGCGACAAGCTGGCCGCGCGCGCGGCGGCCGGGGCCGCGCAGGTGCCGGTGGTTCCAGGCGGCGCCGCGCACAGCGAGGCTGATGCCGCGGCGCTGGCAGCGCGTCTCGGCGCGCCGCTGCTGGTCAAGGCCGTGGGTGGCGGCGGCGGCCGCGGCATGCAGCGCGTGGATCACCTGGCGGACCTGCCGCCGGCGCTGGACATGGCCGCCGGCGAGGCCGGCGCCGCGTTCGGCGATGCGCGCGTATATCTCGAGCGCTACGTGGCGCGCGGCCGCCACGTGGAAGTACAGGTGCTGGGCGACGGCCGCGGCAACGTGATCCACCTCGGCGAGCGCGACTGCTCGGTGCAGCGCCGCTACCAGAAGCTCATCGAGGAAACTCCCGCGCCGGGGCTGGATCCAGTGCTGCGCGCGGAACTGCACGCGGCCGCGGTGTGCTTCGCCGCGCGGCTGCAGTACCGCGGCGCCGGCACGGTGGAATTTCTCGTGGACGCGGCGCGCAGGGAGTTCTACTTTCTGGAAATGAACGCGCGCATCCAGGTCGAGCATCCGGTCACCGAGCAGGTGACCGGACTGGATCTCGTGGCGGCGCAGCTGCGCATCGCCGACGGCGCCGGGCTGCCGCTGCCGCAATCGGCCGTGCGCCTCGACGGCTGCGCCATCGAATGCCGCATCAACGCCGAGGATCCGGCGCGGGATTTCCAGCCCAGCCCGGGACGTGTGCGCCGCGCAACCTGGCCGCAAGGCGATGGCATCCGGGTGGATACGCACATCGCCGCCGGCAGCATGGTGCCGCCGTTCTACGACTCGCTGCTGGGCAAGATCATCGCGCACG
>DATJXQ010000061.1:0-8954 GCA_035500015.1 Steroidobacteraceae bacterium | reverse complement strand
CCTGCCCCGTGACGGCATCCCCTGCGCTGTCCCCGCTGGACAGCCTCTCCAGCACCGCCTGCTGCTGCTCCGGCGAAAGGCTCTGGAATATCTGCAGCTGCTCGTCCGTCAGACTCGGCGTCTGCGTCTGCGCTGCTGCGCTCCCGCTCAGCAGCAGGGATGCAATCAGCAGTGAGGCTACTGCGCCCAGCGTACGTGCCGGGGACCTTCCACTTCTTCGCATGATGCCGTCAAGGATACGCGATTACCGCAGCTGCCTGCGCCACTGGATGAACCCGAACAACCCCCGCGCATTCCCGGCGCTCGATGGGCTCTGCCTTTCATAACCCAGCTGCAGCGCGAGACCATTGTCCGCACTCAGTCGGCCATCCCAGTCGAGCTGCATGGACTTGTACTGGCTGCGGCCGGCGGTGATGGTGTTGTAGGGATCGACGCTGCCGTCGCGGTCCAGCGCGCCGTGACGGTACAGCAGGGACCAGCGGTCGCCCTCGCGACTGGTCAGCGACATGCCGAGCGAGGTGGTTTCCGAATCCGCGTCCGTGGTATCACCAATGTTGCGCCCGCGGTAGCGGTAGCCGGCGAAGAAAATGGCCTGGCGATAGGCCACGTTGAACTCATCCTCGCCGTTGTACCATTTGACCTTGGTGTTGGCGTACTCCACGTGCGCGCGCAGCACCGAACCGGACTCCAGCGCGAACCACAGCTCGCCGCCAAACAGCCCGAGATAGCGCTCGGGTATGCCGGTGCTGCTGTTGTCCTCGCCGATCTCCTGCGCATACAGCGCGACGGGCAGCGGCTTGAACGGCGACACCACGCGCGCCTCGAAGCCGGCCATCTGGTTGCCGGGCTCCTTGGCCGGATTGCTGCTGAGCCCCCGTATGCCGCGGTTGTCCTGCCCGATCAGCATGCGGCCGAAAGTATCAATGTTGCACTCGCGGCCCTTGCCGCAGAACTGCGCCGAACGCGAGGCCGCGAACTCCAGCCATGAGGCCGGCTTGAACGACAGCCGCATGCCCATGAACAGCGGCTGGTCCGTATCCGCGCGATGCTGCTCGCCCAGTCCGAAGAACCAGGTGAAGCGCCACGGTCCGAGCCAGCGCAACACCGGGATGTCGAACGGCAGGCTGCGCACGCGGTCCAGCGAGATCGAGGGCATGGGCCGCGCATTGGTGGAGAGAATGAGGCTGCCGTCGTGGCCCGGCCCCCACCAGCGGTCCGTCTCCCCGAGGCCGAGCAGCCAGTTGCCCCAGCGGATGCTGATGTCGGAACCATCGAAGCGCAGGTGCTGGCCATCGGAGGGATCCACCACGCCGGTGGCGGCGACGGTGATGCTGTAGCGGTCGGTGCTGGCACCGCCGATTGACGTGAGCTCGCCGTTCTCGCGGGCCGGCGTGCCGAAGTCGCGCAGCAGCGCGGGCTGGCCCGCGGCGGCGCGCACTTCGCGGATCTTCCATGCAGCGGCATCCTGCGGTTGGGCGCTGGCCGCGCGCACCCGCGCCAGCACGGCGCGCAGCGCGGGATCCTGCAGATCCTCGTCCTTGACGCCGGCGATGGCCTGCGCCACGTCGGCGCGCGGCAATGGCCATTCATTCACCGGCAGGTTGATGATGCCCTGGTCGACCAGCAGCGTCAGGTCATCGCGCAGGCGGGCGTCGCCGGCGGGGAGAAAGAAACCCTGGTTCGCGGCCCGGGCCTGCATGGCGAGCAGTGCCAGCACCAGGGCGGCTATACGGCGTGTCATGCGCAGCGACTATACAGGAACGGGATTTGCGCGGATTTACCGGGCTTCGCGCAGGCGCCGCAGCTGCGACAGGTTGTTTGCCAGCGACGGGGATTGTGCGACGCCCTGCCCCGCCACCAGCGGGGCAATGCGTTCGGCGAGCTTCTTGCCGAGTTCGACGCCCCACTGGTCGAAGGCGTTGATGCCCCATACCACGCTCTGCGTGAACACCTTGTGCTCGTACAGCGCGATCAGTGCACCGAGCGTGGCCGGCTCCAGGCGGCGCAGCAGCACCAGGCTCGATGGCCGGTTGCCGGCATGCACCTGGTGCGGATTGTCGGACTGCTGGCCATACGCGAAGGCCTCGGCCTGCGCCAGGCAGTTGGCAATGGCCAGCTCATGCGCGGCCTCGTCGCCGCCGGAGGCCAGCGCCGGCAGCAGGAAGTCGAGCGCGGCACGCGGCGTGCCCTGGTGCAGCATCTGGAAGAACGAGTGCTGCGCGTTGTTGCCCGGCTCGCCCCACACCACCGGCACGGTTTCGCAGAACACCGGCGAGCCATCGGAGCGCACGTGCTTGCCGTTGCTCTCCATTTCCAGCTGCTGCAGGTAGGCCGGAAAGCGCGCCAGCCGCTCGTCGTAGGGCAGCACGGCCAGCGTCGGCAGATGCAGGAAGCACACGTTCCAGACACCGGCGAGGCCCATCAGCGCGGGCAGGTTGGCTTCCCATGGCGCGGCCAGGAAGTGCTCGTCCAGCGCGGCGGCTCCGCCCAGGAACTCGCGGAAGCGCTGCGCGCCGATGGCGATGGCCAGCGACACGCCGATCGAGGACCACACTGAATAGCGCCCGCCGACCCAGTCCCACATCTGGAAGCGGTAATCCGGATGCACGCCGAAGGCATCCATGGCGGCGGCATTGGTGGAAACCGCGGCGAAATGCGCCGGCACGGCCGGCGCGCCCAGCTGGCCGGCCAGCCAGCGTCGGGCGCTGTCCGCGTTGGTGCGCGTCTCCAGCGTGGTGAAGGTCTTGGAACAGATGATGAACAGCGTGCGCCGCGGGTTCGCACCGGCCAGCGTATCGGCCAGGCGGCTGCCGTCGACGTTGGACACGAAGGCGGTGCGCGGCGCACCGGCGGTGAACGGACGCAGGGCTTCCACCGCCATGGCGGGGCCCAGGTCCGACCCGCCTATGCCGATATTGACCACCAGTTCGAAAGGTTCGCCGTCGCTGCCGCGCACGCCGCCGCTGCGCACGGCTTCCGCAAAGCCCAGCATGCGTTCTCGCTCGCCGTGCACTTCGGTGGCATGCGGCGCGCCGCTGCGCCGCAGCGCCGTGTGCAGCACCTGCCGCCCTTCGGTGGGATTGGCGATGTCGCCGCGATACATGCCTGCGATGCGTTCGCGCAGGCCGACCTCATTGGCCAGCTGCACCAGGGCGGCGAGCGTCTCCGTTCCGATGCGCTGGCGCGAGAAATCCAGCGTCAGGCCGGCGCCGGCGACGCTGCAGCGCGCGCCGCGCTGCGCATCCGCCGCGAACAGCTCTGCGATCGACGGCTGCGGTGCGGCCGCCAGTGCCGCCAGGTGGCGCCAGGCCGGTGCGGTGGAGGCATCATGCTGCACGCTCAGCTCCTGGGTCGCGCGACAGGCCTTCGAAGCGCGTATTCGGAAACATTACTGCCACTGTGCCTTGCCGCCGCTGGCCTTGTGCACCAGCTTCATGAATTCCTCGTGCGCCGCCTGTTCACGCGCATCGGCGCAGATCACGCGCAGCGCCGCCGCGCCGGCTGCGACGCCGTCCGCGATGGCGGATGCGGCGGCGGCACCGGCCCGCACCGCCTCATCCAGCGCCAGTGTGTTCTGGCCGCCGGTCATCGCGAGATACACATCGGCAAGGATGCGCGCGTCCAGCAGCGCGCCGTGCAGCTGGCGATGCGAGTTGTCGATGGCGTAGCGCTTGCACAGCGCGTCCAGGCCATTGCGCTGTCCCGGATGCATCTCGCGCGCCAGCGCCAGCGTGTCGAGCACCCGGCAGCGCGAACGCATGGCGATGGGTTCGCCGCCCGCGGCGGCGGCCCAGCGCGCCAGCTCGCTGTCGAGGAAGGCCAGGTCGAATGGTGCGTTGTGGATCACCAGCTCCGCGCCATCGACGAACTCGACGAAGCGCGCGGCGACCTCGGCGAAACGTGGTTTGCCCGCCAGCTGCTCGCGCGTGAAGCCGTGCACCGCCGCGGCGCCGGCGTCGATGTCGCGCTCGGGATTCAGGTACTCGTGGAAATGCCGACCCGTGGCGCGGCGGTTGACCACCTCGACGCAGCCGATCTCGATGATGCGATGGCCCAGATGTGGCTCGAGGCCGGTGGTTTCCGTATCCAGTACGATCTGTCGCAAGGGCCGCTCCTCAACGCACCGATGTTACCGCAAGCAGCGCATCGATGGCCTCGTTGGCCAGCTGGTCGACACGCTCGTTGCCCGCGTTGCCCGCGTGGCCCTTCACCCATTTCCAGCGGACCTGGTGCGGCGCGCGCGCCGCGTCCAGCGCCTGCCACAGATCCTGGTTCTTCACGGGCTTGCGGTCCGCGGTCTTCCAGCCGCGCGTCTTCCACCGCGGCAGCCACTCCTCGATGCCGGTGCGCACGTACTGCGAGTCCGTGTGCAGCGTCACGCTGGCCGGACGCTTCAGCGCGCGCAGCGCCTGCACGGCCGCGGTGAGTTCCATGCGGTTGTTGGTGGTGAGGTCTTCCGCGCCGGACAGCTCGCGGCGCGCCTCGCCGGCGATCAGCAGGGCTCCCCAGCCACCCGGACCCGGATTGCCGCGGCAGGCCCCGTCCGTGTAGATCTCGACTTCCTTCACGAAGGATTGCGCTTGACCGGTTCCGGCAACCCGCCGAACACCCGGCGGCGTTCGCGGAAGAAGCGGTGCTTGAGCGGCATCATGCGGTAGACATGCTTGCGGGCCTTCAGCAGCCACGCCGCGGCGGGCAGCGGATTGAACAGCCCGCGCCTGAGCATGCGGCGGGGCGTTGGGTCGTCGTGGCCCCAGGGAGCGGCAAACAGGTAACGACGCTGCAGCACCACTTCGTAACCCAGCAGCGCGAGCCAGTCCCGCACGCGCCCGACGCCAAGCATCTGCTGCAGGCCGGGCGGGTAACCCAGCCGCGAGCCATGCGAACGCAGGCCCCACAGGCTCGCAGGCCGGAAACCGAGCACGATGAGCTGCCCCTCGCCGGTCAGCACCCGGTCGGCCTCGCGCACCACGGCGTGCGGATCGGGCTCGAACTCCAGCGTGTGCGGCAGCAGCACCGCATCGACCGTGGCCGTCTGGATCGGCAGCTGCGACAACTGGGCCACGACATCCACTTCGAAACCCGAAGCATGCGCCGCGGCCGGCGCGATCACCGTCTGCCGGCGCGTGCGGCTCTGGGAAAGCAGCTCGCGCGAGGCGCCCCAGCTGCCCAGCTGCAGCAGGTCCAGGCCGAACACATCGTCGAGCAGGCCGCGCAGCAATTCCCTTTCCGCGCCGAGCAGCTGGCGGCCGAGCGCGGATGAGAGCCAGTCTGCAGGATTTGTCGGCGTCATGGCCTTATGAAAAATCCGTGGCAATTCTGTGAAGTCGCCGGTTAAATACCGGCCAGAAAATCATAGGCTGAGCGGGCCTTCCGGGGCTATCGCAACTTCGACCGTCAACCCCCCAGCGGAGGTGCAGCGACGTGGAATGGGGCTGGAGAAACCAGGGCGGCCTGGCGCTGCTGTTGATGCTGGCCGCGGGCTGCGCAAGCCTGCCACCCGGCGGCGGTGCAGGTCCCGAGGCCGCCGCGCCCAGCATTCCCCCGCCGGTACCGGTCGTGGTGCCGCCCGAACCGCAGGAGCCGCCGCCACCGGCCGAGGCCAGCGCTCCGGCCGCCGGTGAGCCGGCCCCCGCCGAACCGCAGGCGCCACCGGAGCCGGTGGCCCCGCTGCCGCCCCATGACCTGCTGGACCGGGTGCGCCAGGGCCTGGTGCTCGGCGAGCAGTACAACTCGCGCATCGACCGCGAGGCCGATTACTTCGCCAACCACCCCGACTATGTGGCGCGCACTTTCGATCGCGCCGCCCCGTACCTGCAATACATCGTGAACGAGGTGGAGGCGCGCGGCCTGCCGCTGGAGCTGGCGCTGCTGCCGGTGATCGAAAGCGCCTTCGAGCCCTATGCCTACTCGCGCGCCAGCGCCTCGGGGCTGTGGCAGTTCATCGCCTCCACCGGCAGCCGCTTCAGCCTGAAGCAGGACTGGTGGTACGACGGCCGGCGGGACATCATCGCGGCCACGCAGGCGGCGCTGGATTACCTCACCTACCTGCACGACATGTTCGACGGCGACTGGCTCACCGCCATCGCCGCCTACAACTGCGGCGAGGCCGGCGTGCAGCGCGCCATCGACCGCAACCGGAAGGCCCACAAGCCCGTGGATTTCTGGAACCTGAAACTGCCGGCCGAAACGCGCGCCTACGTGCCGCGGCTGCTCGCCGTGGCACGCATCGTGTCCCATCCCGAGGAATACGGCCTGTCCATCGACGGCATTCCGGATACGCCGTACTTCGTGCCGGTGGAAACCGGAGGCCAGATCAGCATCGAAGTGGCGGCGGAACTGGCCGGCATCTCCACCGAGAGCATGTACGAACTGAACCCGGCCTACCATCGCTGGGCCACCGACCCGGGCGGCCCCTACCTGCTGCTGGTGCCGGTGGAATCCGCGGAGGCATTCCGCACCAGCCTGCTGCAGCTGACGCCCGACCAGCGCCTGCGCGTGGAGCGCTACACGGTGCGCAAGGGAGATACGGTCACCAGCGTGGCGGCGCACTTCGGCACCACCGCGCAGCACCTGCAGGAACTCAATGCGCTGGGCAACACCACGAAACTGGCGGTGGGCTCCGAGCTGCGCGTGCCCTCCTCGGTGACCGCGCTGCCCGAACAGGTGCGTCTGGCCGCCGCGCGCGTCGACGCGCGCCTGCCGGGCGGCGTGCGCGCGGTGCACGTGGTGCGCAGCGGCGACACGCTGTCCGGCATCGCCAGCCGGCATGGCATGAGCGTCGCCACACTGGCGCGCATCAACGGCCTGAGCACCGGCGCCACGCTGCGCATCGGCCAGAAGCTGCGGCTCAGCGCCGCAGGCCGCGTTTCCTCCGGCGGCGTCGTGGCCAGCGAAGGCAGCGGCGACGGCCGCAAGGTCACCTACGTGGTCCGCGAGGGCGACACGCTGACCGGCATCGCCGAAGCGCTGAAGGTAACCGTGGACTCGCTGCGCGAGTGGAACAACATCACCGGTTCGGCCATCCGCGCCGGCCAGCGGCTCATCGCCTACGTGGACCGGAAAAGCTGAGCGGCCGCTGCGATATCATCCGCCCCGTCCGCAACCACCCGCGAAGGGGCAGCAATGGGAATCCTGACTGGCAAGCGCGCGCTGATCGTCGGCGTTGCCTCCGACCGCTCGATCGCCTGGGGCATCGCCGAGGCATTCCACGCGCACGGCGCCGAACTGGCCTTCACCTATGGCAACGAACGGCTGAAGGAACGGGTCGAGACGCTGGCCGCCGGCGTGGGTTCCACTTTCGTGCAGCCGCTCGACGTCACCCTCGACGGCCAGATCGAGGCGGCTTTCGCCGCGCTGGGCGCGGCCTGGGGCTCGTTCGACATCCTGGTGCACGCGGTGGCATTCGCGCCGCGCGAGGCGCTGGCCGGGGATTTCCTGTCGGGCACCTCGCGCGAAGCCTTTGCGGTCGCCCATGATGTCTCCAGCTACAGCCTGACCGCGCTGACGCGCGCCGCCGCGCCCCTGATGACCGGACGGGCCGGTGCGGTGCTGACGCTTTCCTACCTGGGCGCCGTGCGCTCGGTGCCGGCCTACAACGTGATGGGGCTGGCCAAGGCCAGCCTGGAGGCGAACGTGCGCTTCCTGGCCGCGGATCTCGGGTCGCGGGGCATCCGCGTGAACGGCATCTCCGCCGGTCCCATCCGCACACTGGCCGCGGCCGGCATTCCCGGCCTGCGCAAGATGCTCGCGCACGTGGCGCAGGCTTCCCCGCTCCGCCGCAACGTGACGCAGGAGGATGTCGGCAAGGCCGCCGCCTTCCTGTGCTCGGACATGGCCAGCGGGGTGACCGGCGAGATCCTCTACGTGGACGGCGGCTTCAGCACGGTGGGCATGAGCTTTCCCGCCGAAGCCGGCCCGGCCGGCTAGGCCGGCACTACTGCGCGAAGGCCTGCGGGTTCAGCTGCACCTTCGCCGACTTCACGATATCGGAAATGTAGGCATCGATGTCGCGGCGGTTGTAGCGCTTCAGCTCGCGCTGTTCGCGCACATCGTTGACCTGCGGATCCTGCGACAGCGGCTGCACGCGCCAGCTGGTGACCTGGAACAGCGCCACGGTGCCATCCTCCATCTTCACGGCCTGCTGCACCGGCTTGCCGGGCTGCGGACGCGTCGTGTCGAACACCGCATCGCGCAACTGCACCGGCACATCGGGCGAGCTGCGGCCGACGAACTTCGGGCCCTGCGCCTTGGCCTTCAGGTTGGCGGCCGCCTTGTCGAAGGCCGTGCCCTTGCCCAGTTCCGCCGCCGCGGCCCGGGCCGCCGCATAGGCCGCGTCGGCGCCACGCCGGCGCGTGAGCGCCGTGACGATCTGCGGCCGCACCTCATCCAGCGGCTTGGTGGACGCCGGGGTGTGCGCCAGCACCTGGAAGATCACGATGCGGTCCTGGCCCAGCGGCAGCGGACCGCCGATGCGCCGCTGCGTCAACGAGGCATCGCTGAACACCTCCCGATTCAGGTCGGCATCCGAACCCAGCGGCAGGCCGCCGGCGCCGCGTTCGAAGCGTGCGACTTCACCGCGCTGCATGCCGAATTGCTTTGCCAGGTCATCGAGACTGGCGCCGCCCTTCTCCAGGCGCTCCTGCAACTGGTCCTGCCGGTTGCCGAACACGGTCGCGGCCTGCTCGTTGCGCAGGGTGGCAGCCAGTTCGTCGCGCACCTGCTCGAAACTGCGCCCGGTGGCGGGCCGGATGCCGTCGAGCCGGATGATGTGGTAGCCAAACTGGGTCTTGACCGGCTCGCTGATCTCCCCTTCCTTCATGGAGAACAGCTTGTCGGCGAATTCCTTGACGTAGGTGTCGCGCGGCGCCCAGCCCAGATCGCCGCCCTTGGCCGCGGAGACCGTATCCTTCGAATACTGCTTCGCCAGCCTGGCGAAATCCGCGCCGCCCTTG
>DATJXQ010000060.1:0-2563 GCA_035500015.1 Steroidobacteraceae bacterium | reverse complement strand
GAGCCGGCCATGGCCGTGTGGCTGACCTCGATCACATCCACTAGCTTACGCATCTGCTTGATGATCTGCTCGACCGTGGACTCGGCGCCGGACATGACCAGGGTCAGCTGCGACACCGCCGGATCCTGGGTGGCGAATACGGTGAGCGAATCGATGTTGCAGTTGCGCGCGGCGAACAGGCCCGCCACCCGCACCAGCGCACCGGCTTCGTTCTGCAATTGTACGGACAGGGTATAGCGCATGGGCGGCTGCTCAGAACATGTCGTTCGGACCGATCTCATGCGCCACGGACCGATGCCGTGAGGGGATGAAATCGCCGGTGATCATCTGCGCGAAGGTCGCGCCGGGACCGACCATAGGATAGACGCCGGCATCCGGATCGATCATCACTTCCAGGAAGGCTGCACCGGGGAATGCCAGGAACGCGGCGATGGTCGAGGCCATATCCGCTTTGCGTTCCAGCCGCTGTGCCCATTCGAAGCCATCCGCCTGCGCGGCTTTGATGAAGTCCTTCTTGTGCAGGTGCTTGCCCGACGAGGCCAGCCGCCCGCCGAAGTACAGTTTCTGCCATTGCCGCACCATGCCATCGCCGAGGTTGTTGAGCACCACCACCTTGAGCGGCAGGCCGTAAGTGGTGACGGTCTCCAGCTCGCCGATGTTCATGCGGATGCTGGCATCGCCGTCGATGTCGATGACCATGGCGTCGCGCCGCGCGAACTGCGCGCCGATCGCCGCCGGCAGGCCGAAGCCCATGGTGCCCATCGAACCGGAGGTGAGCCAGTGCCGCGGCTCATGGAAATCGAAATACTGCGCGGCCCACATCTGATGCTGACCGACGCCGGTGCTGATGATGCTGCGTCCCTGGGTATGCCGGTTGATCTCCTCGATCACCGCCTGCGGCTGGATCAGGGGACTGGTGCGGTCATAGTCGAGCGCATGTCCCTGCTTGAGTGCCGCGATATGCGCATGCCACTCCGCATAACGCCGGTCCTTGCGCGGATGGAAACCATGCTGCATGCCGTACCGGCGCAGCTGTTCGAGCGTGCGGGCCAGATCGCCGTTGTGATGCCAGTGCACGGCCTTGACCTTGCCGATCTCGGCCGGGTCGATGTCGACCTGCGCGATGAACTTGGCGCAGGGCGCGAATTTGTCCGGCACGTTGGCCACGCGGTCGTCGAAGCGCGCCCCCAGCGCCAGCAGGAAGTCGCAATCCTCCACCGCGTAGTTCGCATAAGCCGTGCCATGCATGCCGAGCATGTGCAGAGCCAGAGGTTCGGTCGTGTCGTAGGCGCCCAGGCCCATGAGGGTGGTGGTCACGGGCAAACCGAACTCATCCACGAACCCGCGCAGGGCTTTGGCGGCGCCGCCGGCGATCACGCCGCCGCCGGCGTAGATCAACGGGCGCCGTGCCTGCCCCAGAGCGGCGAAGAAGGCGGCACACTCGGCGTTGCTCAAGGCCGCGTCGCTCAACAGACGCTGCTGGGCGCGGTAGCCGGTTATCGGCAGCTGGCCGTGGCCGCTGAACACCAGCGGCGTGTTCTGCACGTTCTTGGGGATATCCACCACCACCGGCCCCGGCCGGCCGCTACGGGCGATCTCGAACGCCGTGCGCAGCGTGACTTCCAGCCGGCTGGCATCCGTGACCAGGAACACATGCTTGGCGCAGGCGCCCATGATGTTGCTGATGGGCGCTTCCTGGAACGCATCGGTACCGAGCGCGGTGGTGGGCACCTGCCCGCTGATGACCACCAGCGGCGTGGAATCGGCCATGGCATCGCGCACGGGCGTGACGATGTTGGTGGCGCCGGGGCCGGAGGTGACTATCGCCACGCCCACCTTGCCGGAAGCGCGCGCATAGCCGGAAGCCATGAAACCCGCGCCCTGCTCGTTGGCCGGCACGATGAGCGGCATCGGCTCGCCGCCGTCCGCATCCGGGTGCGCGGCGTTGTAGCAGAACACCGCGTCGTACACCGGCAGGATCGCGCCGCCGGAATAGCCGAATATGACCTTGACGCCCTCGTCCGCCAGCACCTGCACCACCACCTCGGCGCCGCTCATGCTGCGGCCGGCGAGCGGATGCGGCGCCACCCGTTCGGGCGCGCTATCCGCGGCTTCTACCAGGTTGGCGTTCACGGCGTCACATTCCCTCGAGAGTGCTGCTTTGGGCCTGGTCCAGCTGAAAGATGGCCGCGCATGGTTTTTGCTCAGCCCGCCTTCTTCAGCGGTTCGGCCGCCGGCTTCGCGGCTGGCTGATTGGACTCCAGCCAGGGCATGCGTGCCCGCAGCGCTGCGCCGACCTTCTCGATCGGATGATCGAGGTCGGCCTGTTTGTACTTCTTGTAATTCGGCAGGCCTGCTTTATATTCGGCGATCCACTGACGCGCGAAGGTGCCGTCCCGGATCTCGCCAAGCACGGCCTGCATGCGCTGCTTGGTGGCCGCATCCACCACCCGCGGACCACTCACGAAATCACCGTACTGCGCGGTCTCCGAGACGAACTGCAGCATGCGCGTGAGGCCGCCTTCGTAGAACAGGTCCACGATCAGCTTCAGCTCGTGCATCA
>DATJXQ010000059.1:0-20908 GCA_035500015.1 Steroidobacteraceae bacterium | reverse complement strand
GATTCGCGCTGGAGAATTACGACGTCTCGGGTGCCTGGCGCACGCGCGACCTTGACGCGGGCGAGGCCATCGATGCGCTGGGCAAGCTCGCCAGCGGACAGACGGTGCGCAGCCCCGCGGAGCTGTCGCAGGCCATCCTCGCGCGGCCCGACCAGTTCGTGCAGGCCTTCACCGAAAAGCTCATGACATATGCGCTGAGCCGGCAGCTGAATTACCGCGACATGCCCGCCGTGCGCGCCATCGTGCACCAGGCCGCCGCGCGGGATTATGATTTCGACGCCATCGTGGATGGCATCGTGGCCAGCGATGCCTTCCGCGAGCGGCGGCTGCCCGAGGCACCGCCGGCGCAGCAACCCGCACGTGTCGCACAGGCCGACACGGGGAGGTAGCCATGTTCATCACGAAACGTCATCTGTCGCGCCGCACGCTGCTGCGGGGACTGGGAGTCGGCCTGTCGCTGCCGCTGCTGGATGCGATGATTCCCGCGGCCACGGCGCTGGCCGATACCGCGGCAGCACCGAAGCCGCGGCTGGGCTTTTTCTATTTTCCGCATGGCGCGGTGATGGAGAAGTGGACACCGGCGAAGGACGGCGCCGGTTTCGAGCCCAACTACATCAACCAGGCGCTCGCCGCCTTCAAGGACCAGCTGACCATCGTCAGCAACCTCGGCAACAAGCCGGCCGAAAGCCGCGCCGTGCACGCGCTGGTGCCGGCCACCTGGCTTTCCTGCGTGCATCCGCGCGAGACGCTGGAACCCTACATGGCGCCCACCATCGACCAGATCGCCGCGCAGCACATCGGCCAGGAGACGCCGTGGCCCTCGCTCGAGACCGCCACCGCGCAGGGCCAGGGCACGGGCAGCGCCTGCGAGCGCGGCTTCGGTTGCACGTACACGGGCACGCTGTCCTTCAGCAATGCCACCACGCCGCTGCCCATCGAGAGCAACCCGCGGCAGCTGTTCCTGCGGCTGTTCGGCCAGGGGGATACCGCCGGCGAGCGGCGCTTCCTCACCGAACAGACCGGGAGCCTGCTCGACATGATCGCCGCCGAGGTGAACCAGCTGCGCGGCCAGCTTGGCCCACAGGATCGCAACACGCTGGGCGACTACCTCGACAGCGTGCGCGAGATCGAGCGCCGGCTGCAGCTGAACGCGCACGGCGACCTTTCGAAGGTGAGCCTGCCCGACGTGCCGGGCGCGACCTCGGAGAATTTCGACGAGCACCTCAGGCTGATGTTCGACCTGATCCTGCTCGCGTACCAGGGAAACCTGACGCGCGTGCAGAGCTTCATGCTGGCGCCGGAGGTCAGCGAGCGCACCTATGGCTTCATCGGCGTGCCCGATGCCTTTCATGCGATCTCGCACCACCAGAACGACCCGGCGCGCAAGGAGCGCCTGTCGAAGATCCAGAAATACCACACCGACGTGTTCGCGGATTTCCTCGCCAAGATGCAGAAGATTCCCGACGGCGACGGCAACATGCTGCAGAACTCGATGCTGCTGTTCGGCAGCAACATGAGCAACAGCAATGCGCACAACCAGTATCCACTGCCCACCGCGGTGCTGGGCCGCGGTGGCGGGGTGCTGCGCGGCGGACAGCACATCAACTTCGCCCAGCGCACGCCGCTGGCGAACCTGCACCTGACGCTGCTGCAGCGCGCCGGCGTGCCCATCGAATCGGTGGGCGACAGCAGCGGGGCGATCGCGGAGCTGTGAAGATGCGCCGCGACCTCCGGCGTGGCTGGCTGCTGCCTGTGTTGCTGGCAGTGGCGGGCGCGGCCATGGCCGGCGTCGGTGCCACGGCCACGACCGATGATGCCGCGCGGCTGGCGGATGATCCCGCCGATGGCACCACGCCGCTGCACTGGGCGGTGTACCACGGCAATGTGGCGGAGGTGAAACGGCTGATCGCCGCCGGCGCCGATGTCAACGCGCGCAATGATTACGGTTCCACGCCGCTGTCCGAGGCGGCGGTGGCGGGCAATGTCGAGGTGATCCGCCGCCTGCTGCAGGCGGGCGCGCGGGTCGATGCCACCAATGCCGACGGGCAGACGCCGCTGATGATCCTCGCGCGCACCAGCAATGTCGCGGCGGCGCAGGCGCTGCTGCAGCGGGGCGCAAAGGTGGACCAGCGCGAGAGCTGGCGCGGCCAGACCGCGCTGATGTGGGCGGCCGCCGAGGCGCAGCCGGCGATGGTGCGCGCGCTGCTGAAGGCGGGCGCCGATGCCAATGCGCGTTCGCAGGTCAACGACTGGGAGCGGGAGGTGACCGCGGAGCCGCGCGCGCAGCAGCGGCCATCCGGCGGCTTCACGCCGCTGCTGTTCGCCGCGCGCCGCGGCTGCACCGAGTGCGCGCGCATCCTCATCGAGGAAGGCCACGCGAACGTGAACCTCACCGATCCGGACCGCGTCACGCCGCTGCTGCTGGCCACGCTGAACCTGAACTTCGACACCGCCGCGCTGCTGGTGAAGCACGGCGCCGACGTGAACAAGTGGGACACCTGGGGCCGCTCGCCGCTGTACGAGGCCGTGGACATGAACACCGTGCCCACCGGCGGCCGCGCCGACCGGCCGTCCGCGGATCGCACCAGTGGCGTGGAGCTGATCGACATGCTGCTGAAGGCCGGCGCCGATCCCGACCTGCAGCTGAAGCTGTTTCCGCCGTACCGCTCGCTGCGCGACGATCGCGGTGCCGACGGCCTGCTTACCGTTGGCACCACGCCGCTGCTGCGTGCGGCCAAGGCCGGCGATGTGCCGGCGATCAGGCTGCTGCTCGCGGCGAAGGCAAATGTCGATCTGCCCACCGTCAATGGCGTCACGCCGCTGCTGGCCGCGGCCGGCGTGGGCTCCAGCGGGCTCGATACCCGCGGCCGCTACAAGACCGAGGCGCATGCAGTGGAGTCCGCGCAACTGCTGCTGGATGCCGGAGCGGATATCCATGCGCATGACAAGAGCGGCACTACCGCGCTGCATGCGGCCGCGGCCGCGGGCTGGAACGGCCTGGTCGAAACGCTGGTGGCGCATCACGCCGACCTGTTCGCGAAGGATGCGCGCGGCCGCCTGCCGGTCGATCTCACCAGGGGCGAGGCCGGCACCTCCGGCCGCGCCACCGGCGCGGAGGCGCGGCCGGAAACCGAGGCGCTGCTGCGCAAGCTGATGGCCGCCGAACGGCCCACCAGCGCGGCGCTGTAGATGTACCGGCGCCAGTTCCTCGCGGGCGCGGCGCGCACCATGTTCGCGGCCGCCGTGTGTGGTGGCACTGCGCTGCGCGGCCGCGCGGCCGACAAGCCGTCGCTGCGCAGCACGCCGCTGGCGGAGCGCCTGTGGCTCATCGAAGGCGCGGGCGGCAATGTCACGGTGTTCCAGAACGGCGGCGGCGTGCTGCTGGTCGATGGCGGCGCGCAGGCGCACACCACCCAGCTGCTTGCCGAGGTGCGCCGGCTCACCGGCACCGATCGCGTGCACACACTGTTCAACACGCACTGGCACCACGACCAGACCGGCTCCAACGAAGTGCTCGGCAAGGCCGGCACGCGCATCATCGCGCACGAGAACACGCGGCTGTGGCTGACCACCGACGTGGATTCCACCTGGGAAGGCCGCGTGTACCAGCCACTGCCGAAGATCGCGCAGCCCAGCCAGACCTTTTACACCGACGGCACCCTGCAGTTCGGCGGCGAGCACATCGAGTACGGCTACCTGCCGCAGGCGCACACCGATGGCGACATCTACGTGTTCTTCCGCGGCGCGGACGTGCTGGTGGCGGCCGACGTGGCCGCGGCCGGCGCGTTCCCCATCATCGATTACGTGACCAATGGCTGGATCGGCGGCATGGCCACCGGTGTGCAGACACTCGCGGAGCTCGCCGGCGAACACACGCGGGTGATCGCCGGCCGTGGCGCGCCGCTGACCCGCGCGCAACTCGATGTTGAATACAACATGCTGAACACGCTCAAGCAGCGCCTGTCGAAGCTGCTGGCCCAGGGCATGAGCGCGCAGGAGATGATCGACGCGCGGCCGGCGCGGGAATTCGAAGCCGCGTGGGGCAATCCGGCGCTGCTGATCCGCAACAGCTATCCGGGCCTTGCCAACCGCGCCAGGGAGCTGGGCGTTGCCATAGTCTGAATGGTCTGATCCGCGCACGCGGCAGTGCGCGCCATTGTTGACGCCGCGCCTCTTGTGTATTACTGTAGTAATACACAAGACGGAAGGGCGATGACGAAACGGACGAAGGTCATTCTCGGCTTGCTCGGCGGCATCGCGCTGCTGGGTGCCGGCTGGTGGGCGATAGTGCCGAAGATCGGCATCGCGTCCGAGGCCGAATTGCGGGCCCATGTCGCGCCGGAATTGCTGCTGCCGCTGCCGCACCCGGAAGGCGGCGTGGAGCGGTACCGGCAATTGTTGCAGACGCTGGATGCAATGCCCACGGCGGCTGCGCTCAAGTCGCTCGCCACGTACCTGCAACTGCTGCAGGCGCTGGATCCACTGCCGACAAAAAAGCGCAGTGCTGCTTCCACTGATGCGTCTCCTCCCGCTCCATCCGTCTACTTCCAGTCGTTCGATGTCGAAGATCCCGGAGTCCGGCGAGTGCTGGACATTCTGGCGAGGGGTCCGCTCGACCGCTCGGAGCAGACGAACGGATGGGAAGAGCTCACCAGATTCGGGAATGGACTGACTGCGGCCGCGTCCGCGGCAGCCGATGCGGGCGACTGGCAGCGCGTGCAGCGTGGGGTCGAAGCCGCGTTCCTGCTGCTCGATCGGCTCGCCTCGAGCGAGGTCGAATCCAGCGATGCATTGCTCACGAACGAGGTCGAGACGGACGTGTACAAGATGGCGCTGGGTCTGGCGGCACGAAGTGACCTGCCCGCCGGGCCGGCGGAGCGCCTGGCGGTCCATCTTGCTGACGAGCGTCACGACCCCGGGAAGCAGCGGCAGGTTCTACGCGGCGATTTCCAGCTGCGCGTGCTGCGGACATTATCGAATGGCGCCCGCGGCCGCGCGGCGATGCCCTGGGAATACGTGGGCTCCTACGATCCGCTCGAAACCATCACGCTGGTCAATGACCGGTTCGTCGAAATGTCGCGCAATGCCGCGCTGCCTGCGTCGCAGTGGTCCCGAATGGCCGCGGCGCGCATCGAACAAGCCTGGGCGGCCATGCCTGCCTATCCCCGATCGCAGGCGCGCATCGTCATGCTGTGGTACCGCATCCGCATGAACCGGGTGCCCAATTCCGCGGGCCTCATGCAGGTGAGGGCGTTCACCTACCCATGGGGGCGCGCCAGCACCTTCGGCGTCCCCGGCATGCGCGGACTGATGGATCAGACTCTGTACATCCGCACCCGGCGCGAGCAGGTGGCTGCGGCGGTTGCCGTTGCCCGCTTCCGGCAGCGAACCCACCGGGAGCCGCGCAATTTCCAGGAACTGATCGCCGCGGGGTTGCTGCAGTCGGTGCCGGTGGACCATGCCACCGAGCAGCCGTTGCCGTTCGATCTGCAGGCATTGTTCAAGTGGCCGCGGCGGAATTGAGGGATGTTCACGCTGCATCCCAGTTCGGGAATTCCCATCTACCGGCAGCTGGTCGACCAGATCCGGCGACTGATCGCGGGTGGGCAGCTGCCGCCCGGTGCGGAGCTGCCCTCGGTGCGCGACCTTGCCGTCACGCACGCGGTGAACCCGATGACCGTCTCGAAGGCGTACAGCCTGCTCGAGGCCGAAGGCTTGCTGCAGCGGAACCGCGGCCGGCCCATGACGGTCACCGCCGGCGGCAAGCCGCAGGCCAGCCTCGCGCACCGGCTGAAGCAACTGGAGCCGCAGGCTGCGCAACTGGTGACGGCGGCGCGCCAGCTCGAACTCACCGACAAGGATCTGACTGCGCTGATCAAGCGCACCTGGGAGCAGCAAGATGGCTGAAGTCGTGATCCGTACGCAATCACTCGGCAAGGGCTTCCAGGGCCACTCTGCACTGCACGATTTCACCGCGGACGTGCTGGCAGGGCAGGTGGTCGGGCTGGTCGGCAAGAACGGTGCGGGCAAGTCGACGCTCTTCGATCTGCTGCTGGGGTTCGCGTTGCCCACCAGCGGCAGCAGCAGCCTTTTCGGTGTCGACAGCACAGCGCTTTCCGCCGCGGCGAAGGCGCGCATCGGCTTCGTGCCGCAGAGCGATGAGCTGGTCGGCCTCATGACGGGCGCGCAGCAGCTGGGCCTGATCGCCTCGCTGCACCGCGAGTGGGACCAGCGGCTGGTGGACCGCCTGGTGCGCGAGTGGGAGCTGCCGCTTGGCCGGCGCATCAGCACGCTGTCCGGCGGCGAGCGGCAGAAGCTGTCCACGCTGTGTGCGCTGGGCCACAGGCCGGACCTGCTGGTGCTGGACGAACCCGCGGCCAGCCTCGACCCGGTCGCGCGGCGCCGCTTCATGCAGGAGATCCTGTCGATCGCGGGCGAGGCCACGCGCACGCTGCTGTATGCCTCGCACCTCATCGGCGACCTGGAACGCGTGGCCAGCCACATCTGGGTGCTGCGCGAGGGCGGTCTGGCCTGGCGCGGCGAGCTGGACCAGCTCAAGGAGTCCGTGGTGCGCCTGCAGGTGCGGGCCGATCGCGAACTGGATCCGGCGCTGCGACTGCCCAACCAGCTGCGGGGCAGCGTGGCCGGCCGGACTGCGACGTTCACGGTCGGCGACTGGAGCCATGCGCAACTCGGTCCGTTGCGGCAGCGGCTTGGCGCGGAAGTGGAAGTCGAGCCTCTGGAGCTCGAGGAAATCTTCCTGGCGCTGCACGCATGAGCACGTATCTGCGGCTGCTGCGGATCGCGTTCTGGATGTCGCCGCTGCAGCGCTGGTGCACGGCCGGCGGATTGGGGGTGGGCATCGTGGTGGGCAACCTGCTGCTCGCGCCGACGAACTTCGGATTCAATCTCATGATGCTGGGCCTGCTGGCTGCCCTGGTGTTGCCGCTGCTGCTGGGCGGTGCATTGTGGCGCGCACTGTCCGCGCAGCGCGTCATCCGCCTCGCGCCATATGGCCGCGCCCGCATGCTGTCCGGCGCGCTCGGTGTCATCCTGACGATTGCGCTGCTGTGCACGGCCTGCGTGGTCCTGTTCCACCTGGGTCAGGCGTCGCGCTATGGCGTGGTGTCCTCCGCTGCCCTCGGCCTGCTGATCCTGGACTTCTGTCTCGCGACCTGCTGGGCCGTCGCCTCCTTCGTCGCGAGCCGCTCACCGCTGGCAATGCTCATTCTGCTGCTTGGCGTGATTGCCGGCGTGCTGCACATACGGGGCATCGACAGCAGTCACTTTGCGGAGAAGCAGGACTGGGCCACATTCCTGCCAATGGCCGCGTGCGCAGCGTTCGGCATCTGGTACCTGCGCGCGCGCCGTATCCGCTCGCCGGGCTGGTTGCTGCCTGGCGGCCAATCCGTCATCGCGGCGGTGGCGATTGCCGACACTACGGTTGCCGGCATTTCCCAGCGGGCCGCGCTGGAGCGGCTGCTGCTCGGCGGTGCCAGCACGTCGCGTCTGCTCGTGCAGTGGCTGCTGGCGGGCGGACTGCTGCTGCTCGTGCAACTGGTGTACGCGCGGATCGGCGACCGCAGCGATCCCCAGCTCGTGGCGCAAATGCTGTTCGACTCGCTGGTCCTGTGTCCGCTGGTGGTCCTGATGCTGTCGCTGGCGGCAGTGCGCCGCGCACGCGCGCTGTGGCTGTGTTCCGGCTATTCCCGCGCCGGGTTGTTCGCCTGCACGGAGCGAGTGCTGCTGAAGCTGGCGGTTGGCATGGGGCTGCTGTTCGCCTTCTTCCTGCTGGTGTTGTGGTACACGCAGCCGTGGCATCCCGCCATCACGTTGCCGCAGGCGCTGTGCGTGGTGCTGGTGCCGCCTTTGCTGGTCGCGAGCCACGGGCTGTGCCGGCCGCGCGGCCACGACTACTACTGGCGCTGGCCGGTCGTGTTGCTGCTGTGCTGGTCCGTCGCGTGGAAGCCGTTGACCGAAGGCGATCCAGCCGTCTGGTCCGGTCTGCGTGGCTGGACCTGGATCGCCGCGGCGCTGCTGTGCGCAATCGCGCTGCGCGAGCTGGCGCGAGTCCGCTGGCTGGCGGGGGATTTCCCGCGCGTTACTTCGCCTTCAGCGGCTTCCTGAACTTCCACACCGTCTGGTCGGTGGTGCCGCGCTTGCCCGGCGTGAACACCAGCCAGGTATGGTCGTCCTCGGGGTTGGCGAGCAGCTTGCTCTCGGTCACCAGCTCGAAGCCCGCGGCGAGGATTTCCTGCTTCACCACGGCCGGATCGATGCGATGCAGCTTCTGCGTATCCTCGCGGCCGGAGCCCGGACGCGCATTGTGGTCGACCACGAAGTAGATGCCGCCCGGCTTCAGTGCCCTGAAGATCTTGGCGTTCAGCGCGCCCGTGTCGATCTTGTTCAGCCCGAGGTCGTGGTAATAGAGCACCATGAACACCTCGTCGAGGTTCCGCGGCAGCACGGCCGCGTTGTAATCCTCGTTGTGGTATTCCGAGTTCGGATGCGATGCCGCGAACGCGCGGCTGTCGGCGCCGGTGCGCTGTTCCAGGTAGGGCAGGTCCAGCATGTACACCGAGCCCTTGGGGCCCACCACCGAGGACAGCAGATGCGTGAAGTACTGGCCAAACGAGGCGAACTCCACCAGGTGGTCGCCGGGCTTCACGCCGGAGAGCGTCAGCAGCTCGGCGGGCTTGCGGTCGGCATCGCGCGCCACGTCCTTCGCGGGACGGTCCGGTGATTTCACCGCCTGCACCACGTAATCCGCGGTGCCCGGCGGGATGTTGTAGGGCTTGGGCGGCGCAGCGGGCGGGGCATCCGCCGCGGCGGCGACCTGCACGCAGGCGAGGCCGACGCTGGCGGCCAGCGCGGCAAGTGACAGACGCAGGATGCTGGGCTTCATGCTCGATTCCCCCTGGCTTCTTGAAGTGCGGTTTTGGAAAGCCCGCAGTTTATCCGGCAAACACACTGGCGGCGTCAAATACCGGCCCGTCCACGCAGACGCGCTTCATCGCCGGGCCGGTCGGTGTCTGCACCGGCACCGCGCAGCCGGCGCAGCCGCCCACCGCGCAGGCCATGTACTCTTCCAGCGAGACCTGGCAGGGCAGCGCGAATTCGCGGGCCAGCGCGGCAACCGCCTGCAGCATGGGCGTCGGGCCGCAGCCGAAGATTTCCACCGTGGCCAGCGTGGCCGCGTCCCGCTGCGCCAGCCACAGCCGTGCCAGATCGGTGACGTAGCCATCGTGGCAGCCGGCAAAGCCCGAGCGGCTGGTCAGCCGGCTGGGCACGCCCCACTCTTCCAGCAGCGGCATGCAGCCGATCACGCCAGCGGGCATGCCCGGCACCAGCATGGTCGAGGGTCGCGCGCGGAAGGGAAACGGCAGCTCCGAACCGAGGATGGCAAATGGCCTGAAGCCCTCGGTGGCGCGCTCGCGCAGCGTGTCGGCCAGGAACACCATCGGCGGAATGCCCACGCCGCCGCCCAGCAGCAGCGCGTGCGGCCGCCGCGCGTCGGGCGTGAAACCCTGGCCGATCGGCCCGAGCAGGTTCAGCGTATCGCCGGCGCGGCGCGTGGCCAGCACCTGCAGGCCCGCGCCGTGGATCTTGTACAGCAGCTCGATCCAGCCGGCCGCGCGGTCCACGCGCATGATGGACAGCGGCCGGCGCATGGGCACGGCCGGGTCCACGGCCAGGTGCACGAAGCTGCCGGCGGTGGCGCGCGCGGCGGTCTCGGGCGCGGCCAGCCGCAGCACGTACTGCCGGCCGGCAAAGGCCTCGTGCGAGAGCACGGTGGCATCTTCCACGAAGATGGTGCCGCGATGGGCCTTCGAGGCGCTGTAGTCCCCCATCAGCGACCTCGCGCCGCCAGCGGCGCGGCCAGAATTTCCAGCACCGCCATGCGCACGGCCACGCCATTGGCCACCTGCAGCCGGATCACCGACTGCGGGCCGTCGGCCACCGCCGATTCGATTTCCACGCCGCGGTTCATGGGCTGCGGATGCATGACGATGGCGTCGGGCCTGGCGGCCGCGAGCCGCGCGGCGGTGAGGCCGTATTCGCGGAAATATTCCTCGCCGGCCGGAATCGCGGCATCGGCGAAGCGCTCCTTCTGGATGCGCAGCATCATCACCACGTCGCAGCCGGCGATGCCGCGCGCCAGGTCGGTGGCGCGCGCGCAGCCGGCGAACTCGTGCGCCTCCGGCATCAGCGCCGGCGGCGCGACGATGCGCAGGTCGGTGGCGCCGAGCAGCGTGAAGGCGCGGTACGCCGAGCGCGCCACGCGCGAGTGCCGGATGTCGCCGACTATCGCGATGGAAAGGCCGTCGCAGCGGCCCTTTTTCTGCAGCACGGTGAGCGCATCCAGCAGCCCCTGCGTGGGATGCGAGACATGCGCCTCGCCGGCCGACAGCACGCTCACGTGCGGCGCCACGTTGGCCGCCACCATGGCCGGTACGCCCACCTCGGCGTCACGCAGCACGAATACGTCCACGTGCAGCGCCTGCAGCGTGAAGATGGTGTCCAGCATGCTCTCGCCCTTCACGCGCGAGGACAGCTGCACTTCCAGGTTCACCACCTCGGCACCGAGCCGCTTGGCCGCCAGCTCGAAGGACACGCGCGTGCGCGTGGAGGGCTCGGTGAACATGTTGGCCACGGTCACGCCGGCGAGCGCCTGGCTGCGCGGCGCGGCTTCGCCCGCGCGGCGCGCGTAGTGCTGCGCGCGCTCCAGCAGCGCCTCGAGCTCCTCGCGCGTCAGGCCCTCGAGCGTGAGCAGGTGCCTGAGGCTACCGTCCGGCCGCCGCTGTTGCGTCATGAATTGCCTCGCTGTTCCAGCCAGCCCGCCAGCATGATCGCCGCCGCGGCGCTGTCGATGTCCGCCTTCGCCACCCTGCGCCGCCGCTGGCCGGCGGCGCGCTGTTCGCGCAGCCGGCTGTGGGCGGCGGTCGAGGAGTAGCGTTCGTCCACGCGCCCGACCTCAAGGCCGGTGCGCGTGGCGAGCTGCCGCGCGAACGCGTCGGCGGCGGGCGCGAGAGTACCGGGGGAACCGTCGTCGTTAAAGGGGGCGCCGACCAGCAGCAGGTCCGGCCCGAAGCGGGCGATGGCCGCATCGATGGCGTCCCAGTCCGGTCCGCTGCCGTGGTGCGCCACGGTGACCAGCGGCGCCGCGCTGCGCGTCAGCGTGTCTCCCCCCGCAATGCCGATCCGCCTGAGCCCGAAGTCGAACGCGAGAACCAGCCGTGCCTTCACGCGTGCCCGGCGCGCGGGCTGATGGTGGCCACGTCCACGCCCAGCGAGCGCCAGGCGGCATCCCAGCGATCCTCGTAGGGCAGGTCGAACAGCATGGCATCGTTCACCGGCAGCGTCAGCCAGGAATTCTCCTTCAGCTCGCGCTCCAGCTGGCCGGCCTCCCACTGCGCGTAGCCCAGCGCGATGAACGCATCCCCGGGCCCTTCGCCGCGCGCCATTGCCGCCAGCACGTCGCGGCTGGTGGTCACCTGGATGCTGTCGGAGATGCGATGCGTGGATTCCCAGCTGCCGCCGGGCCGGTGCAGCACGAAACCGCGGTCCTGGTGCACCGGTCCGCCGCGCAGCACGATCTGCTCGCCGATGGCGTGGGTGTGCGGCGGCAGCTTCATCTGCGCCAGCACCTCCGACAAGCGCATGGCCAGCGGCTTGTTCAACACGATGCCCAGTGCGCCGCGTTCGCCGTGCTCGCAGATCAGCGTCACCGTGTGCGCGAAATGCGGATCGTCCAGGCCCGGCATGGCGACCAGCAGCTGGTTGGTCAGGGAGCCTTCTTTGGACATGCCCTCAGTATGGGGCTGCCGCGGCAGGGGCTCAAGGAACGGAGATCAAGTATCCTCTGGATTGGCCGCCTTCGAATTGCCATTCGTATGCAAAGCGCAGGCTGCGGTACTGCCGCGCCAGTTCCGGCGGGAAGGGGTCGAAGGGGCTGGCCAGGCGCAGGATATCCAGTGCCGCCGCGTCCAGTTCCGGATGGCCGCTGGCGCGCCCGATGCGCGCCGACTGCAGGCGGCCGTCGCGATTGATCACCACTTCGATGACGGGACTGCCGCTCAGCTTCTGCTGGCGCGCCGCGCCCGGATAGTTGATCGTGCCAATGCGCTCCACGCGGCGGCGCCATCCGTCCAGGTAGGGGGCAAAGGGCGAGGCGCGGGTATCCGGCGAGAGATAATACTGGTCGCGCTCCGTGCCACGCAGCAGCAGCGTATCCTCGCCAGCCTGCGCTTCGCGGTCCTGCGGCTCCACCTGCTCCCCGGGCGCCAGGTGCACCAGCCCGGGGGGCAGCGGCAGCATCTGGACGCGCGTCGGGGAGTCGGCGGTGGTGACCAGCACCGGCTCGGTGCGCTCCCCGTCGGGGCGGCTGTCCTGGCTGCCGGCGGGTACCGGCGGCGGCACGCGCTCCGCCGGCAGCTGCGCCGGCAGGCGCTGCTGCGTATTGCCCGAACCCAGTTGCGTGCGCTGCGCGAAATAGGTCGCGGTGTCGTTGCGCGATGCCTCGGGCAGTTCGTCCGGCACCAGCAGCACCTCGAGGCCGCGGTTCACGCCGCCATTCCCGCCCGGCGCCGTGAAAGTGACACCGAAGATGATCAGGCCGTGCAGCAGCAGCGCCAGTACCAGCACGGTGGTCAGGCGGTCGCGCGAGGCGCGGCCCTCGCCCCGGTCCGCGCTGCGCCGCTGCGGGCGGGCGGGTGGCTCCAGGGGTTCGGCCAGCGATGACATCGTTCAGCCGCGCGCGGCGAGGCGCCGGTCGATGGCCTCGATCAGCAGCATGCCGAGGTCGGTGCCGAAGGCCTTGTCGATCTCGCGGATGCCGGTCGGACTGGTGACATTGATCTCCGTGACGCAGCCGCCGATCACGTCCAGGCCCACGAACAGCATGCCGCGCTCCACCAGCTTCGGCCCGAGCGCGGCCACGATCTCGCGGTCGCGCGCGTTCAGTTCGCGCGCCACGCCGGTGGCGCCGGCGGCGAGATTGCCGCGGTTGTCGTGGGCCGCGGGCATGCGCGCCAGCGCAAAGGGCGCCGGCTGCCCGTCGATGACCAGCACGCGCGAGTCGCCGGTGGCGGCAATTTCCGGCAGGTATTTCTGCACGATGGCGAAGCGGGTGCCGTAATCGGTCAGCGTCTCGAATACCACATTGAGGTTCTTGTCGTGGTGGTCCACCACGAAGATCGAGCGGCCGCCCATGCCGTGCAGCGGCTTCACCACCACCCGGCCGAATTCCTCCGCGAAGCGCGCCATGGCCCGCATGTCGCGCGTGACCAGCGTCGGCGCGCAGAATTCGGGGAACCAGGCCGTGTACACCTTCTCGTTCATGTCGCGCAGCCCGGCGGGACGGTTCACCACGAGGCTCCCCGCGGCCGCCGCGCGGTCGAGGATGTAGGTGGTGTAGATGAATTCCATGTCGAAGGGCGGATCCTTGCGCATCAGGATGACGTCGAAATCCCCGAGCGGGCGGTCCACGGCCTCCCCCAGCGTGAACCACCCGGCCGGATCGGCGCGCACTTCCAGCGGCCGTGCCCGGCCGCGGGCCGCGCCGTCACGCAGGTAAAGGTCCGCCTGCGTCAGGTACCACAGCTCGTAGCCCCGCCGGCCGGCGGCCAGCAGCATCGCGAGGGTGCTGTCCTTGGCGTAATGGATGCCGGCAATGGGGTCCATCACCACGGCCAGCCGGATGCGCTGCGACATTGCCAGTTCAGACTCCCCGAGTTGCCGAAGCCGACGTGCAGCGCGCTGCACGGCCTGGGTTCCCGAAACGTGTGCCAGTTCAAAGCACCATGTTATCCCACTGTCAGAATCAGGCCGTTCCCGCGAGGGTGGGCTCGTCAGGCGCAGCCACCGCGCGCCGTGGCGAGGGGTGGGCCGATATGTTAAAAGATCGAGGACATTGCACGCCATGATTCAAGCCGGGAGCGCGGGGACGGTGAGCGACGGGAACTCCAAGCTCAGGGGTCTGAAGGTACTCGTCATCGACGACAGCAAGACCATCCGGCGCACCGCCGAGACGCTGCTGGCGAAGGAAGGCTGCGAGGTGTTTACCGCCATCGACGGCTTCGATGCGCTGGCCAAGGTCGCGGACCATCACCCCGACATCGTGTTCGTGGACATCATGATGCCGCGGCTGGACGGCTACCAGACCTGCGCGCTGATCAAGCACAACAAGGTGTTCCGGGAAATCCCCGTCATCATGCTGTCTTCCAAGGACGGATTGTTCGACCGCGCCCGGGGCCGCATCGTCGGTTCCGAGCACTACCTGACCAAGCCGTTCACCAAGGAAGAACTGCTGGACGCGATCGAGACGCACACCGTGAGGTAACTGCCGTGGCCCTGATCCTCATCATCGACGATTCCCCCACCGAAGTGCATGTCATGAAGACCGCGCTGGAGAAGGGCGGTTTCCAGACCGTGACCGCGCGGGACGGGCAGGAAGGCGTGCGTCTGGCGAAGGAGATGCGCCCGGATCTCATCTTCATGGACGTGGTGATGCCGGGCATGAACGGCTACCAGGCCACCCGCGCCATCGTGAACGACCCGGGCACGAAATCCATCCCGGTGGTGATGGTGACCTCCAAGAGCCAGGAGACCGATCGTGTATGGGGATTGCGGCAGGGCGCCGTGGACTACATGGTCAAGCCCGTGGCTCCCGACCTGCTGGTACGCAAGGCGCAGGCCACGCTCGCCGCCTGAATCCGGCTGGAGGATGTCCGGTTGACTGCGAATCCCGACTCGATCCGCGCGCTGCTCGACCGGCCGTACGAGCTGCTGGTGGCGCTGGACAAGCGCGGGCGCGAGGTCAACGCCGCGCCGGACGAGGCGGCCGACCTGGACCGCGAATGGGTGGGCGTGGCCTGGCGCATGGCGGGCGAGGTGTATCTGGTGGCGCGCGAGGAAACCCGCGAGGTGCTGCCCTGTCCGTCGCAGCTCACGCGGGTGCCCGGCGCGAAGAGCTGGGTGAAGGGTCTGGCCAACGTGCGCGGCGCACTGCTGCCCATCATCGACCTGCGCGCCTTCCTCGGCAGCGGCGCCACGCCCCTGACGCGCAACACGCGCGTGCTGGTGGTCAACCATCGCGACGTGCCGGCCGGCCTGCTGGTGGACGAGGTGCTGGGCTTCCGCCGCTTCACCGACGGGGAATTCGGCGCCGATGCGCCGCCGACCATCGTGCGCTGCGAGCGCTTCGTCGCGGGCGCATTCCGGCGCGGCAACGAGACCTGGCCGGTGCTGAGCCTGCGCCAGCTGGTGGAAAACCCGGGGTTCCTCGATGCCGCGGCCTGAAGACCCCATCGCTCCCCTGCGGGCGCGCGGCCAGGGCTGGATACTGCTGGCCGGCCTCATCGTGCTGGCGGCGGCGGGGCTGTCCTTCTACAACGGCGGCCGCTACGGCTTCATCGCCGGGGTGGTGGCGCTGGCGGTGCTGCCGCCACTGGCGCTGCTGTTCCTGTCGGTGCGTTCCACCCGTGAAGAAAGCCGCAGCGCGCGCCAGGCGATGGAAACCCAGCGCCGCGAAGGCGACCGCAACCAGGCGGCCATCCTCAGGCTGCTGGACGAGATCGCCGGCCTCGGCCAGGGAGATCTGACGGCCACCGCCACGGTGACCGAGGACATCACCGGCGCCATCGCCGACTCAGTGAACATCGCGGTGGAATCGCTGCGCGGGCTGGTGACGACGATCAACCAGTCCTCCGAACAGCTCGACGGCACCGCGCGCCAGACCCAGGCGCTGGCGCAGCATCTGGCCAAATCCTCCAGCGCGCAGTCGCGGCAGATCGCCGCGGCCACCGAATCCATCGGCGCCATGGCCGGTTCCATCGAGGAAGTATCGGGCAACGCCGAGCGCGCCGCCGACGTGGCCCGCCACTCGGTGGACATCGCGCACAAGGGCGGCGAGGCCGTGCGCCGCACCATCGACGGCATGAATGCCATCCGCGAGACCATCCAGGAGACCTCCAAGCGCATCAAGCGGCTCGGCGAGAGTTCGCAGGAGATCGGCAACATCGTCGAGCTGATCAACGACCTGGCCGAGCAGACCAACATCCTGGCGCTGAACGCCTCCATCCAGGCCTCCATGGCCGGCGAGGCCGGCCGCGGCTTCGCGGTGGTGGCCGACGAGGTGCAGCGGCTGGCCGAGCGCGCCGGCGCCGCCACCAAGCAGATCGATGCGCTGGTGCGCAACATCCAGGCCGATACCAGCGGTGCGGTGGTCTCGATGGAACGCTCCACCGCCGACGTGGTGGGCGGGGCCTCGCTGGCCGAGAGCGCCGGCGAGGCGCTGGTGAAGATCGAGCAGGTGTCGACCCAGATCGCCGCGCTGGTGCAGAACATTTCCGCCAGCGCGCGCAGCCAGTCACAATCCTCGCAGTCCGTCGCGCGCAACATGCAGGTGCTGCGCGAGATCTCCACGCAGACCGCCGACGCCACCAGCAACACCTCCGACGCCATCGCCAAGCTGGCGCAGCTGTCGGCGGCGCTGCGCAGGTCGGTGGCCGGCTTCCGCCTGCCGGAGACGCCGGCCGGCGCGCCGCGCGTTGCAACCGACAGCGCGCGTCTGCAACGCATCGCAGGCAACGCCGGTGGCTGAAGGCGCCATGGATTACCCGGCGCCGCAGCTTTCCAGCCAGACGCTGGAGGCGGTGGCGCGCGAGATCAATGTCTCGCTGGCCGAGGCGCGCGTGGCCCTTGAGGCCTTCGTCGAGGCGCCGGGCAACGCCGCGCTGCTGCGGCGCTGCCGCGAAGAGCTGGCGCAGGTGCAGGGCGTGCTGCGCGCGCTGGAAATCCACGGCGCTGCGCTGCTGGCGGAGGAAATGCACCAGGTCGGCAGGTACCTGGAATCGGCCTCCGCCGCGCACAAGAACCAGGCCGAGACGCTCGAGGCGCTGATGCGCGCCATCGTGCAGCTGCCCACCTATCTGGATCGCGTGCTGGCCGGCGGCCGCGACATGGCGCTGGTGCTGCTGCCGCTGTTGAACGACCTGCGCGCCGTGCGCGGCAGCCCGCTGCTGTCGGAAGGCACGCTGCTGACATTGAACCTGAAGTCCGACCGCCAGGCCGCGCCCGAGGCGCCCGGGCCGGATGAAGAGCGGCTGACGGTGCCGCATTGGGCGCGCAAGCTCCGCACCCAGTTCCAGGCCGGCCTGGTCGGCTGGATCCGCGGCGAACGCGTCGAGCAGCACATCGGCAATCTTGCGGCGGTGGCCGGCCGTTTCGAGAAGATCGCCACCACGCAGGAACTGTTCCAGCTGTGGTGGGTGGTCGGCGCGGTGATCGAGGCGCTGCGCGAAGGCGGCATCGAGGGCGGCGTGTCGGTCAAGCGCCTGCTGGGCCTGGCGGACCGCGAGATCCGGCGCCTGTACGAACTGGGCGAGCCGCGCTACGCGCTGCAGCCGCCGGTGGAGCTGCTGAACAACCTGCTGTACTACGTGGCGCGCTCCGGCAGCAACGGACCGCGCGTGACCGCGGTGCGCGAATCCTTCCGGCTGGGCGAGCTGCTGCCGGTGGACGAGGACATCGAGCAGGAGCGCGAGAATCTTTCCGCGCCGTCCATCAAGCTGATGCAGACCGTGGGCGCGGCGATCCGCGAGGATCTCGCCAAGATCAAGGACGTGCTGGACATCTTCGTGCGCCGCGGCGGCGCCGCTCCCGAGGAACTCACGCCGCAGATCGAGCTGCTGCGCAAGATCGGCGACACGCTCGGCGTGCTCGGGCTCGGCGAGCAGCGCGCGCGCGTGCAGGCCGAGATCGGCAGGCTCGAGGCGCTGGTGGCCGCGCACGACAAGCCCTCCGAATCGGCGCTGATCGACATTGCCGCGACGCTGATCCAGATCGAGGACCGGCTCGACGACGACCTGGTGGGCAAGATCCTGCCGCGCGAGACCCGCACCGCCGATGATGGCGGGGCGCCGCCCGACGTGGAATTCCAGCAGGTGCAGGCGGCGGTGCTGCGCGAGTGCGTGGTCAATCTGGCGCGCGTGAAGGAATATGTCTCGCAGCAGGTCGGGGGTACGCTGGATACCGCCGGCTTCGACAGCTGGCAGGAGCTGATGCACGGCATCCAGTCGGGCCTCGCGATGCTGGGCAAGACCCGCGCCGAGCAGTGCGTCACGCGCATCACCGCGCACCTGCGGCGGATCATGCAGTCCGGCGGCGGGCCCGCGGTCATGCTCGGCCTGGGGCTGGACCGGCTCGCCGATGCCATCGTCAGCGTCGAGTACTACATGGAGACGCTGCAGGCCGGACGTTCCGACCCCTGGTACATGCTGGACAACGCCGAGAGTGCGCTGGCCGCGGTCGATGCGCAGCCCGGGGATTCGGCCGCCATCGCGGTCGCCGCGGCCGGCAGGCAGCACACCGGCACCCTGGTCCTCGACCAGCCGGGTGCCGCGCCGATGGCCGTCCCGCCCGCCAGCGCCGCCTCCCGGCTGCTCAAGGACGATCCGGAACTGGTCGCGGTGTTTCTCGATGAGGCGCGCGAGGAGGCCGGCAGGATCAGCGCCGCATTGCCGGTCTGGGACGAGGATCCCGCGCGGGAGGATGCGCTGGCCACGGCGCGGCGCGCCTTCCACACGCTGAAAGGCAGCGGCCGCGTGGTCGGAGCGACGGTACTGGCCGAGTTCGCCTGGTCCATCGAAAACCTCATGAACCGCCTGCTGGACAGGACACAGACCCGCTTGCCGGCCATTCTCGCCGTGCTGCGCGAGGCCGCCGCCGCGGTACCGCAGCTCATCGGAGAGCTTGAAGATGGCAAGCCGCCCGCAGCCGACATCGCCGGCATCGTCGTGCGCGCACAGCTGCTGGCCGCCGGCAAGGCGCCCGATGGCGGCGCCGGATCGGCCACGGGCTTCACCACGGCAATCACGCTGCTGGCGCCGACGCTGCAGGTGCCGGTTGCCGAGCCCGAGCCTTCCCTGAATGACATCTACGCGCGCGAGGCGGCCAGCCATATCGGCACGGTGCGTGCCTGGCTGGCCAAGGTGGCGGGCCAGCCCGGTCCGCATGCCTTGCCGGAGCCGGTTTACCGCGCCTGCCACACGCTGTCGGGCAGCTCCAAGACCGCCGCCGCGCGCCACGGCGTGCGGCTCGCCGAACCGCTCAACCAGTGGTTGCGCAAGGCCTTCGACAACGGCATCGGCGTGTCCACCGAAGACCTCGAACTCATCGGCGAATGCATGACCGCGCTGGAGGCCGTGAGCCGCAACCTGGACGAAAGCACGGGCTTCTTCTACGCGCACGGCGCGCTGCGCGCGCGCATCGCGCGCGCCGAAACCGCAGTCGACGAGCGCATCGCGGACAACAATGCCAGCGCCGCCTTCGCGGCGGAAACGACCGTACCGCCGGCCTCCGAGCCGGCAACAGCCTCCGGGCCGGCACCGGCCCCCATGGCCGCGCCGCAGGCCAGCGCCGCGCCGGTCGCCAACGACGGGGCGGAAGCACCCGGGGCCAACTACGATCCCGAGGTGGCCGCGATCTTCAGCGACGAGGCCACCGAGTTGCTGGAAGCCTGCCAGGCTTCCTTCCAGGGCATCAGCCTGACGACGCCGCGCCGCGAGGAGTTCGCGGCGCTGAAGCGCCCGCTGCATACCATCAAGGGCGGCGCCCGCATGGCGGGCGTGAAGGCGATGGGCGACCTGGCCCACGAACTGGAATCCCTGATCATCGGCATCGAACTGGGCAATGTGCCGCCAAGCCGCCTGGCGCGCGACACATTGCAGGGCTCGCTGGACGAGCTGGGCCGCATGCGCGACCTGCTCGCCGCCAACCAGCCCATCCCGGGCGCCGGCAGCCTGCTGGCACAGGTGCGCACGCTGGCGGGCGAGGTGGCTGCCGATGCGTCACCGGCGCCGGAAGAAATTCCGCCTGCATCACCGCCGGCGCCGGCGGCCCCATTCGCACCATCCACGCCGCCTGCGCCGTCCGTGCCTGCCGCGTGGCCATCGAATGTCATCGAGCTGCCGCGCTTCGAGGCCCCCAGGCACGAACCGGCTGCGCCGGCGCCCGCACCCGCACCCGCCGCCGAGCCTGCGCCGGAACCGTTCGCGCCGCCCGTGCGACCGCCGGCCTTTGCACGCCTGATGGCCACCGCCGCGGTGCCGCCGGGACGCGAGCCTGCGCCACCGGTGCAGCCCGCCGAGATGGCGCGCGTCGATGCGGAGCTGCTCAACCAGCTGCTGAACCAGGCCGGCGAGGTGAGCATCGCGCGCGCGCGCGTGGAGCAGCAGCTGGCCTCCACCGAGTTCAACCTCGCGGAGCTGGCGCGCACGGTGACGCGCCTGAAGGAACAGCTGGCCAAGCTGGAAATCGAGACCGAGGCGCAGATCCTGCACCGCCACCAGACCGAGACCGGGCCACGCACGGATTTCGATCCGCTCGAGCTCGACCGCTATTCCTCCATCCAGCAGTTCTCGCGCGCGCTGGCCGAGACGGCCAACGACGTGGCCAGCATCCAGGGGCTGCTCGAGAACCTCACGCGCGAGACGCAGGCGCAGCTGCAGCTGCAGGCCCGCACCATCGTCGAGATGCAGAACGGCCTGATGCGCACGCGCATGGTGTCCTTCCAGCGCCAAGTGCAGCGCCTGTCGCGCATCGTGCGCCAGACGGCCGCCGACGAACAGAAGAAGGCCGAGCTGGTGGTCGAAGGCGCCGCGGGCGAGCTGGACCGCCAGGTGCTGGAACGCATGCTGCCGCCCTTCGAGCACCTGCTGCGCAATGCGGTCGTGCACGGCATCGAGAAGCCCGAACAGCGCCACGCCGCCGGCAAGCCCGAGACCGGCCGCATCCGCCTGTCGCTGCGCCGCGAGGGCGCCGAGGTCGTCGTGGACGTGCGCGACGACGGCGCCGGCATGAACATCGGGCGGATCAAATCCAAGGCGCTGGAACTGGGCCTGATCGC
>DATJXQ010000058.1:0-14059 GCA_035500015.1 Steroidobacteraceae bacterium | reverse complement strand
CGCAAGATCTCGCGACCACCGCGCGCCAGCGCCACCCCTGTCGCGTCGAGCGCGATCATGGCGACTCCCTCTGCATGCGCCACACCAGCCACAGGAAGAACGGCGAGCCGACGAGACCGGTGAGCACACCAAGCTGCAGCTCCTGCGCCAGCGGCAGCAGCCGTGCGACCAGGTCCGCCACCAGCAGCAGCAGCGCGCCCATCAACGCGGCAGGCAGCAGTACCCGTCGCGGCGCATGTCCTACGGCGCCGCGCACCAGGTGCGGCGCGAGCAGCCCGATGAAGCCGATGGTGCCGGTTACCGCGGTGGCCGCGCCGACCGCGAGCGCCGTGCCTACCACCACGCGCCGGCGCAGCGCGGGCAGCTGCACGCCAAGGCTGGCGGCCTGCAGCTCGCCCAGGCTCAGGGCATCCAGCGAGGGTCCCGTGCCGAGCAGCATGGCCATGCCCAGCAGCACGAACGGTGTGGCCAGCCCGAGCTGGTCCCAGCTGCGGTCGGCGAGCGACCCCAGCATCCAGTGCGAGATTTCATACGCCGCATAGGGATTGGGCGCGAGGTTCAGTACCAGCGCGGTGCCGGCCAGCAGCATGCCCGAGACCGCCGCGCCGGCCAGGATCAGTGACAGCGTGCCGCCACCGCCCAGCGCCAGCGTCAGCAGCGTGCCGAGCAGCGCGCCGGCCAGGCCCAGCAGCGGCATGGCCAACGCAAAGGCCGCGCCAAGCCCCGAGTAGATGGCGATGACCGCGCCGAGCGAGGCCCCCGCGGAGGCACCGATCAATCCCGGCTCGGCAAGTGGGTTGCGTGTGAGACCCTGCAGCACGGCGCCGGCAAGACCCAGGGCCGCGCCCACCAGCAGCGCGAGCAGCAGCCGCGGCAGGCGCAGTTCCCACAGGATCAGCCGGGCCAGTTCCGCGTCGTGTCCGGTGAGGCGCCAAGGCAGCAGCCAGCCGGCGCGCCCGGGCAGCAGCGAGAACAAGGCCAGCGCCCCGAGCAGTGGCAGCAGCCATGCAAGCGGGGCCACGCGCCGCATCAGGGTGTGCGCCCGACCGCGGGCAGCGCGCGCAGGCGGCGCGCCAGATCCAGCGCGTAATCCGCGGCCGCGGGCACACCGCAGGCCCAGGCGCCTTCCGGGTAATCGATGATGGCGATGTCGGGCAGCGCGCGCAGCACCGGGTGGTCGGCCACGCCGGCGCGCAGTGTGCGCGCTCCGGCGTAGCTGGTGCCGCGCAGCAGCACCCGCGGACGTGCGCGCACCACCTGTTCGAGGTCGAAACTTGCGGCGGCGCCAGGCCGCGCGGCAATGTTCACCGCACCGGCGGTGCGCAGGATGGTGTCGAACAAGGTGTCCGCACCAGGCACGTCGGCGGCGGCGCCATTCCAGCCGATGACCCGCACGGGATCCGCGACGCGCAGCGCGGCGGCTGCGGCCAGCGCCGCGTCCATGTGCGCCAGCAGCACCTCCCCGCGCGCCGTCGCGCCTACCGCGGCCGCCACCTCGCGCGTCGTGCGGCGGATGCCTTCCCAGTCCTGCGCGGCATCGACTTCGAGCATCGCCGCGCCGGTGCGTTTGAGCAGCGCGCGCGTGATCGCCGTGGTGTAGCGGCCGGCCAGCACCAGATCCGGATGCAGGGCGAGCACCTCCTCCGCGCTGCCGCGATTGGCCGGCAGCCGCGCCGCCAGCGCACGCTGCGCGGCATCACCATCCGTGCGCGCCAGCCAGGTCAGCGAGGCGATGCGTTCCGGCGGCACCAGCGCGAGCAGCAGCTGGTCGGTGCAGAAATTCAGCGAGACGATGCGCCGCGGCGGCGCCGCGGCCGGCGCGGCAGCGGCACAGCAGAGGCACAGGACAACGAGGCACAGTCGGGACAGCGGCATCGGCGGCTCGGAGAAAGTGCGGCCGCCCCTGACGGCCGACCTGCCGCGCATCTTCGCCGATCAGGGCCGCTCTGTCGCCTTCTCGGAGCTTTGCAGCCGTTCGATCAGCGAGCGCAGGAACACGCGGTTGAAGCGCAGCTGGCAGTTGGGGGAAGCCTGTTCCAGCAGCGTCGCGCCCACCCGCAGCAACGTGACGTTGCCCTGCGCGCGCACCGTGGCCGCGCGCCGCGTGCCAGGCAGGTAAGTGGCCTCGCCGAAGCAGTCGCCGGTGGCGAACTGGCCAAGCACGCGGCCATTGCGTTCCACCGCGCAGGTGCCCGCGACGACCACGTAGAAGCGGTCCTCCATGTCGCCTTCGCGCACGATCTCCTCGCCGGCCACGCAGTTCTGCCAGGCAGCGGCCTTGTGCACCTCGCTGATCTCGGCCTGCGAGAAATCATGGAAGAACTTGAGCTTGCGCAGCAGCGCCAGCTGCTCCACCACTTCCATCTCGGCGGTGCGGGCGCGCAGCTTCTGGTGCACGCGGGTCAGCGCCGCGGCGAAATCCAGGCCGCTCCGGAAGCGCTTGTCCGGATCCTTCTGCAGCGCCGTGGCCACGACCTCCTCGAGTTCCTCCGGCACCTCGCGGCGCACCGTATGGATGGGCGGCGGCGTGGCGTAGACGATCTGGTGCATCAGCTTGGCGAGGCTGCCGGCGCGGAACGGCCGCGCGCCGGTCAGCAGCTCGTACATCACCGCGCCCAGCGAGTACAGGTCCGAACGGTTGGTGAGCTCCTGGCCCTGCACCTGCTCGGGCGACATGTAGCTCGGGCTGCCGGCGATGCCCTGGATGGCGGACATTTCCGAATCGGCCACCAGCGCAATGCCGAAGTCGATGATGCGCACGTCGCCTTCGCGCGTGTACATGATGTTCGACGGCTTGATGTCGCGATGGATCACGCCGCGCGAGTGCGCGTAGTGCAGCGCCTTGGCGCACTTGAAGATGACCTCGACGACCACGTCCACCGGCAGCGCGTCGCCGGCATTGCAGAAGGCCGCCAGCGTGCGGCCGGCGTGCACGTACTCGGTGACCACGTAGCAGTGGCCATCCTCCTCGCCCGCGTCGTAGATCGGCATCAGCTGCGGGTGCTGCAGCATGCCCACCATCTGCGCCTCGGAGAGGAACATCTTGCGCGCGGTGCGCGCCTTGTCGGCATCCGGGAAGTCGCCGTGGTAGACCTTGATCGCGACGTCGCGGTTGTAATAAGGATCGTGCGAGAGGTACACCGTGCCGGTGCTGCCGACACCGACCTCGCGCACGATGGCGTACTTGCCGATGCGCTCCGGCACCTTGCCGGCCTGGAGAGGCTTCTTCGCGGAACCGGTGGCCGAGGCGCTGGTACTGGTGCTGGGCATGGTCGAGACGCGGCTCCCTCTACTTCACCAAGGATAGTGATTCGGGCGAACACATCGCTGTGACGCGCCTCCTAGCTCGCCGATCAGCGCGCGCGGAAATGTTCGTACCCGGCCAGTACCCCGAACGGAGGGATCCCTTTTCCACTGAACATAACGCCGCTGCCAACCTCCAGGTGGCCGATACGGGTCACCGCACATCCAGCGCCGGCCAGCCGCCCATCGAGCCCGGCGATCCGGTCTGGCGGGACGGTGAAACACAATTCATAGTCGTCGCCGCCGGCCAGCGCCAGCTGCGCGGCCTGCGTTCCGGCCTGCGCGTGCAGCGCGGCGGACAGCGGCAGCCGCTCCACTTCGATGGTGACAGCGCAGCCACTGGCCGCCGCGAGCTTGCCCGCATCGGCAGCCAGGCCATCCGACACGTCGATGCAGGCGCTCGCGATGCCGCGCAATGCCTGTCCCAGCGCAATGCGCGGTGCCGGAAAATGGAAGCGTTCGAACAGCCACTGCCGCTGCTCATCGCGCAAGGCGGCGGCCGGCTCGCCCAGCGCGAGCTGCAGGCCGGCTGCCGCCTCGCCCGGCGCGCCGCTGACATAGAGAAGATCGCCGGGCATGGCGCCCCCGCGGCGCAGTGCGGTGCCGGCATCGACGAAGCCCAGCGCCTGCACCGACACGGCCAGCGGCCCTGCCGTCGTATCCCCGCCAACCAGCGCCATGCCATGCTGCTGCGCGAGTTCGAACAGGCCCTGCGCAAAGGCGTCGAGGAAGGCTTCTTCGGCCGCGGGCAGCGTCAGTGCCAGCAGGAACCACGCGGGCTGCGCGCCCATCGCGGCGAGATCGGAAAGATTCACCGCCAGCGCGCGATGGCCGATGGAGCGCGGCGGCGAACCGGCGGGGAAATGCCGGCCCGCCACCAAGGTGTCGAGCACCGCCACCAGTTCCCTGCCCGGCGGCGGCCGCAGCAGCGCTCCGTCATCGCCGATGCCCAGCGGCACGTCGCCGCGGCGGATCCGCAAGGCTTCCGCCGGCTGGCGGAAGTAGCGCTCGATCAGCTCGAACTCGCCCGGCGGCATGCGCGGCCGGACCGTCAGTGCTCGTGCGGCCGCAACGCCCGCGCGGCCTTGTCCAGCACTGCGTTGACGAACTTGTGGCCGTCGGTGGCGCCGAAGCGCCTGGCCAGCGACACAGCCTCGCTGATTGCCACGCGGAACGGCACCTGCGGATACGCGCGCAGTTCCAGCAGGCCGATCAGCAGCGCGGCATGCTCCACTGGATCGAGCTCCGCGGCAGGGCGGTCGGTCCAGCCGGCAAGCTGCGCATCCAGTTCCGCGCCCTGCTCGCACACGCCACGCACCAGCGCGGCGAAGAATTCGCGATCGGCCCGTGGCGCCTCTTCGGCCAGTTCGAACTCGCCCACCAGATCCTGCCAGGGACGCGGATTCACCTGCCAGCCGTACAGTGCCTGCAGCGCCAGCTTGCGCGCCAGCTGCCGCGCGCCATTGCCGCGCGTGGCGCGCGCCGTGGCATTCATGGCGCGCCGAGGGCGCGCAGCACGCGCGCCATCTCCAGCGCGGCATCCATCGCCTCGCCGCCTTTGTCCATGCGCGCCGGATCGGCGCGCTCCAGCGCCTGTCCGGCGTTCTCCGTGGTGAGCACGCCGAAGATCACCGGCACGCCGGTATCGCGCGCCGCCTCGGCAATGCCGCGCGCGGCTTCGCCGGCGACAAAATCAAAGTGCGCGGTCTCGCCGCGGATCACGCAGCCCAGCGTGACGATGGCGTCGTGGCGGCCGCTGGCGGCAAGCCGGCGCGCCAGCAACGGCAGCTCGAAGGCGCCCGGCGCGTGCACCAGCAGCAGCCGCTGCGGGTCCCCGCCCTGCCGCGCCCACGCGGCCGTGGCGCCGGCGACCATGCGGTCCACCAGGTCGGCATTGAAGCGTGCCGCGACGATCGCGACGCTCAGGCCCCGGGCGGCATCGCCCGACGGGCGGGCGGGAGGCGTCAGTCGCACACGTACTCGGCCACTTCCAGGTCGAACGCCGCGATGCCCTGCAGCTGCTTGGGCGCGGACAGCACCCGCATGCGCCGCACGCCCAGATCCTTGAGTATCTGCGCGCCGATGCCGTAGGTACGCAGCACCGACTGCGAACGGGAGTCGGCCCGCGGCAGCTCGCGGCGCGCCCCGCCCTGCACGGCGTCGGCCAGCTGGCGCGGGGATTCCTGCTCGCGCAACACCACCAGCACGCCGCCGGGCTCGGCGGCGATGCGCTTCAGCGCCTCGCGCAGCGTCCAGTGGCGCGCCTCGCCGCGCACGCCGATGAGGTCGCGCAGCGTATCGGCCACGTGCACGCGCACCAGCGGCAGCGGCTCGGCCGCATCCAGCCGGCCGCGCGTCAGCGCCAGGTGCAGGTCGCGGTGCACGTGATCCTCGTAGCAGTGCAGCTCGAACTCGCCGAACTCGGTCTGCACGCGGCGGTGCGCGACGCGCTCCACGCTGCGCTCGGTGCGCAGCCGGTAGCGGATCAGGTCGCGGATGGTGCCCATGCGCAGGCCGTGCAGGCGCGCGAAGGCTTCAAGCTGCGGGCGGCGCGCCATCGTGCCGTCGTCGTTCATGATCTCCACGATCACCGCGGCCGGCTCCAGGCCCGCCAGGCGCGCCAGGTCGCAGCCGGCCTCGGTATGTCCGGCGCGCGTGAGCACGCCGCCGGGCTGGGCCATCACCGGGAATATGTGGCCTGGCTGCCGCAGATGTTCGGGACGCGCGTCGGCGGCCACCGCGGTACGCACCGTGTGCGCACGGTCGTAGGCGGAGATGCCGGTGGTGATGCCCTCGGCGGCCTCGATGGAGACGGTGAAGTTGGTGCGCCGCTCGCGATCGGTGTCGCTGACCATCAGCGGCAGGCGCAACTGCGCGCAGCGCTCGCGCGTCAGCGTCAGGCAGATGAGCCCGCGGCCGAAGCGCGCCATGAAGTTGATGTCCTCCGGCCGCACCTTCGCGGCGGCCATCAGCAGGTCGCCTTCGTTCTCGCGGTCCTCGTCGTCGACGATCACGACCATGCGGCCGGCGGCGATGTCGCCGAGAATATCCTCGACGGAATCGAACACGGGCGAGGCCGGTTCAGCCAGTCTTGGCCCACTGCTCATGCCTTGATTGTACCAGCGCTCCCCGCCGTTGTTGGAACGCGCTCGGCGTTTTCCGGGCTTACCTTCCGCCGGCACCGCCCGGAGTGCCTGGCATGGCACCGGGACTCTGCCCGGTATCACCGTAAGTCTGGATAGTCATGCGCAAATCCGCGCCACCGGGGGGCACATCGACGGTCTGAGAGCCAGTACCATTCTGGGCGGTCACATAGATCTCCACTTGCGGCGGAACCCCATTGAAGGTCACCCGGCCAGATCCGTCCGTCGTACTCGTGTCACGGTAGAAGCTCTTGCCGGTTCCCCGCAGCTCCACCGTCGCCCTGCCCAGGTCCTGGCCGTTCTGGTCGACGACCTCAAGTGACAGCCGGGCGGTGTATCCGGCTTCGGCCGGCGGCGTGCCGGACCCGCCGGACACGGACTGCGTTGCGCCTGGATTCGTCGCACAGGACGCCAGCGCCAGGCCCACCATGAACAGCATGAAATACCACGTCCGCAAAGCTTGCCGATGGAATCCATGTCTCCTCCGAAGTTGCGCGAATCACCGCCGCGGCGCCAGCAGCCGTTCGATATACCGGGCAATCTGGTCAACCTCCACGTTGAGTTGCCTGCCGAGGCCAAGCAGCGGAATGTGGCCGGCTGAATGGTATGCCGAACAAGATCGACCTTGAAGCGGCAACCTTCGACTTCACTGACGGGGATGCTTATGCCATCAAGCGCCGCGGCAGGCGCAACTGCGTGCAGCTCTCGCACGTATCCTCGACGGAATCGAACACGGGCGAGGCCGGTTCAGCCAGTCTTGGCCCACTGCTCATGGCGAGATTGTACCAGCGGGTCCGTAGGTCTGGACGATCATGTAGACCTCGGTTCCCTCAGGTGGAACGTCGGTGGTGGTGGAGGCGAAGCCGTTCGGGGCGGTCACGTCGATCTCCACCCGCGACGGGGCGTCGTTGAAAGTCGCGACACCAAATCCATCGGTGGTGGTCACCGCGCGGTAGAGATCCTTGCCGAGTCCCCGCAGCTCCACCGTCACCTGGTTCAGCGGCGCGGCATTCTGGTCGGTGACCATGACGGTCAGCCGGTTGCCGCGACCCTCGGTTCCCGATCCGATGCCGTTTTTCGCGTAAGTGGTCGGTGCTCCGGCCGGATGCGTCACGCAGGCTGCGAGGGCCAGGCCCGCCACCAGCGGGAACAGGGAAGTCCGGCGTACGTGGAACCTGTCGATGACATTCATGTGTCCTCCGAAAGGTGTGTCACTGCCGCGCCGCCAGCAGGCGCTCGAGATAGCGTGCGATCTGGTCGACTTCGATGTTCAGTTGCCGGCCGACGTCCAGCAGCGAAAAAGTGGTCGCCTCGATGGTATGCGGAATCAGATTCACCGTGAAGCGATAACCTTCGACGGTATTGACCGTGAGGCTTGCGCCGTCCAGCGCGACCGATCCCTTGGGCGCGATATAGCGCGCCAGTGCCGCGGGAGCGGCCAGTTGCACCCGCAGCGAGCGCCCGTCGCGCTCCAGGCGCACGACCTCGGCCAGGCCGTCCACGTGACCCGACATCAGGTGGCCGCCAAGCGGATCGCCGGCACGCAGCGCGGCTTCGAGATTGACCGCATCGCCGCGGCGCAGGCCGCCCAGTGTGGTCAGCGCCAGTGTCTCGCGCGATACGTCGGCAGCGAAGCTGCGACCATCGAACCCGGTGACCGTCAGGCACGCGCCGCTGACGGCGATGCTCTCGCCGGGGGCAAGCCGCGCGGCATCGATGCGCGCGGCCAGCGACCGGGCGTCGATGGTCAGGCGCAGGTCCCCACCGCGCTCCTCCACAGCCGCCACGCTGCCGGTGGCCTGGACGATACCCGTGAACATCCTCAAGCCTTCTCCGCCGTGATGCACAGATCATCGCCCACGGGGCGGCAACCCGTGAAGCGCAGCGCGGGACGGGCCTCCAGCGAGGCCAGCGGCGGCAATGCGGCCAGCGCACGCGCCTCCGGCCCGAGCAGCGTGGGCGCGAGATAGATGACGAGTTCGTCGAACAGGCCCTGCTGCACGAATGCACCGGCCAGGGTCGCGCCCGCCTCCACCCAGACCTCGTTGGCGCCGCGCGCGGCGAGCAGTTGCAGCACCCGCTGCAGCGCAGGCCGGCCACCTTCGGCATCCACGATGGCGATTTCCGCTCCCTGCCGCTCCAGCGAGCGGCGGCGAGCGGCATCGTCGCGCGTGGCGATGATCAGCACCTGGCCCTCACGATTGATCACGCGCGAGTCCGACGGCGTGCGCAGCTGCGAATCCAGCACCACCCGCAGCGGCTGCCGGTCGCTCTCCGGAACGCGCACATTCAGCGCCGGATCGTCGGCGAGAACGGTGCCGATGCCGGTGAGCACCACGGAACTGCGCGCACGGCCGTACTGCGCATCGGTGCGCGCCGCCTTCGAGGTGATCCAGCGGCTCTCGCCGTTGGCCAGCGCCGTGCGGCCGTCCAGGCTCGCGGCGATCTTCACGCGCACCCACGGCAGGCCGCCGCCCATGCGCCGCAGGTAGCCGGGATTGAGCTGCGCGGCTTGCGCGGCCAGCAGGCCGGACGCCACTTCGATGCCGGCCGCGGCGAGCCGCGCGTGTCCGCCGACGGCAACCGGGTTCGGATCCGGCAGTGCATACACCACGCGCGCCACGCCGGCCGCGACCAGCGCGTCGCTGCATGGCGGCGTGCGGCCATGATGATTGCAGGGTTCGAGCGTCACATAAGCGGTGGCGCCGCGCGCAGCTTCACCGGCTGAAGCCAGCGCCGCGGCTTCGGCATGCGGTCCGCCCGGGCGCTCATGCCAGCCTTCGCCCACCACCTCGCCGGCGCGCGCGAGCACGCAGCCCACGCGCGGATTCGGATCGGTGGTGTAGAGCCCGCGCCGCGCCAGCTCGATCGCGCGCGCCATGTGCACGCGGTCGGCCCCGGTCCATGCCGGCGCACTCACTTGCCGCCCTTGGGCGTATCCGCGTGGACGCCGGGCAGCGACAGCTGGTCGCTGCTGGGCGGCTTGCGGCGCCGGCTGCGCACACGCTCGATCTCGTGGCGGAAGGCTTCCAGGTCCTGGAAGCTGCGATACACCGAAGCGAAGCGCACGTAGGCCACTTCGTCGAGATGGTGCAGTTCCTCCATCACCAGCTCGCCGATCTCGCGGGAAGTGACCTCGCGCTCGCCCAGCGCGCGCAGCCTGTGGCAGATGCGCGAGACCGCGGCATCGACCGCCTCGCGGCCGACGGGCCGCTTCTCCAGCGCCTTGTCGATGCCGGCGCGCAGCTTGGTCTCGTCGAAGGGCACGCGGCTGTGGTCGGATTTCACCACCAGCGGCATCACCAGCTCGGCGGTTTCGAACGTGGTGAAGCGCTCGCCGCAGGACAGGCATTCGCGGCGACGGCGGATCTGCGCGCCACCGCCGGCCAGGCGCGAATCCGTTACCTTGGTTTCCTCATGTCCGCAGAAGGGACAGTGCATGGCCTCACACTCTTGCTTTCAGCCGCGCGCCTCACTTGCCATAGACCGGGAAGCGGGCGCACAGCGCCGCCACTTCGCTCCGCACGCGCTCCACCACCGCGGGCGCGCCGCCGCTGTCGATGATGTCGGCGATCCAGCCGGCCACCTGCACCATCTCGGCTTCCTTGAACCCGCGCGTCGTGGACGCCGGCGAGCCGATGCGGATGCCGCTGGTTACCGTCGGCGGACGCGGGTCGTTCGGTACCGCGTTCTTGTTCACGGTAATGTGCGCCTGCCCCAGCGCCGCGTCGGCCTCCTTGCCGTTCATGCTCTTGTCCGAGAGATCAAGCAGGAACAGGTGGTTGTCGGTGCCGCCGGAAACGATGCGGTAGCCGCGGCGCTGGAAGGCCGAGGCCATGGCGCGCGCATTGGCCAGCACCTGCTGCTGGTAGACCTTGAAGTCCGGCTGCAGCGCCTCCTGGAAGGCCACCGCCTTGGCGGCGATCACGTGCATCAGCGGGCCACCCTGCGTGCCGGGGAACACCAGCGAATTGAGCTTCTTCTCGATCTCGGGATTGGCGCGCGCCAGCAGCATGCCGCCGCGCGGTCCGCGCAGCGTCTTGTGCGTGGTGGTGGTGACCACGTCGGCGAATGGCACCGGGTTCGGGGACAGCCCCGTGGCGACCAGGCCCGCCACGTGCGCCATGTCCACCACGAGCCAGGCGCCCACCTGGTCGGCCACGCGGCGGAAGCGCGCGAAATCCAGGTGGCGCGAGTACGCCGAGAAGCCGGCGATGATCATGCGCGGCTTCTCGGCGAGCGCCACCTGCTCCAGCTGGTCGTAGTCGATCAGGCCGTCGGCCGACTTCAGGCCGTAGCTCACGGCGCGGAAGATGCGGCCGGAGAAGTTCACCTTCGAACCGTGCGTCAGGTGACCGCCGTGATCCAGGCTCATGCCGAGGATGGTGTCGCCGGGATTGATCAGCGCGAGATACGCCGCGGCATTGGCCTGGCTGCCCGAATGCGGCTGCACATTGGCGAAGTCCGCGCCGAAGAGCCGCTTCGCGCGGTCGATGGCCAGCTGCTCGACCACGTCGACGAATTCGCAGCCGCCGTAGTAGCGCCTGCCGGGATAGCCTTCCGCGTACTTGTTGGTAAGCACCGAGCCCTGGGCGGCCAGCACGCGCGGACTGGCGTAATTTTCCGAGGCGATCAGCTCGATATGATCCTCCTGGCGCTGCCGTTCGCCGGCGAGCGCACGCGCGAGGTCGGGATCAAAACGTTCGATCGTCATCGACTCGGAATACATGGACCGCCTAACCTGATGAAAAAGGGCGCATAGGGTACCCGAATCCGGCCGGTCAGGCTTCCAGCAGCGCCTCCAGCACCGCGTTCCAGCCGGCGGCGATATTCGCGCGGTTGTAGCCGCCGCCGCCCAGCGCCAGCAGGCGGCCGTGCCCGAGGCGCTCGGCCAGCCGCGCCAGTTCCGTGGCGGCCAGCCGGTGGCTCGCGGCGGTGAGCCGCAGGTGCGCCAGCGGATCCCCGTCCAGGCTGTCGGCGCCGCACTGCAGGATGAGGAAATCGGGCGCAGCGCGCTCGATGTGTGCCAGCACCGCCGGCCAGACGGCCGCGAACGCCGCGTCATCCGCGCCCGGCGGCAGCGGGATATTGAGCTTGCTGCCGGCCGCGGCGGCGAGGCCGGTCTCGTGATCGTGGCCGGTGCCGGGATACAGGAAGCGGCCGTCCTCGTGCACGTCGGCGGCGACGACGAAAGGGTCGTGCTCGAACGGGTAGTGCACGCCGTCGCCATGATGCGCGTCGATGTCCACGTAGCCCACACGCATCATGCCGCGCGCGCGCAACGATTCGATCAGCACGCCGATGTCGTTGAACACGCAGAAACCCGCCGCCCGGTCGCGCGCGGCATGGTGCAGTCCGCCGATGGGCACGAAGGCGCGGCGCGCCTCGCCGGCCAGCAGCGCCGCCGCGGCCTCCAGCGTCGCGCCGACCACCCGTGCCGCCACCTCGTAGCAGCCGCGGAAGGCCGGCGTATCGCCCTCATCCAGCAGGCCGGTGCCGTCGGCCGACTGCCGGCGCACGAACTCCACGTAGCGCGGCGTGTGGAACAGCAGCAGTTCGGATTCATCGGCCATGCGCGAGGGCCGGTCGAGGCAGCGCCCGTCGAGCGCGCGCGCACGGTACTCGGCCAGGAACACCCCCAGCCGGTCGGGACCGAAGGAATGGCCGTCCGGAAAGCCGTAACGCCCGAGCGCCTCATCGGCGATCACCAGCACGCGGCGGGTTGACGGGGCGGCGTCCAAGCGGGGCCCAGACTATCATTGCGCCATGGCCCAATACATCTACACCATGAACCGCGTCTCCAAGGTCGTCCCGCCCAAGCGGGTGATCCTGCGCGACATCTCCCTGTCCTTCTTTCCCGGCGCCAAGATCGGCGTGCTCGGCCTGAACGGCGCCGGCAAATCCACCCTGCTGCGCATCATGGCCGGCGTGGACACCGGCATCGACGGCGAGGCGCGCGCGCAGAGCGGCATCCGCGTGGGCTACCTGCCGCAGGAACCGCAGCTCGACGAGAAGCACACCGTGCGCCAGGCGGTGATGTCCGGGCTCGGCGAGGCATTCGCCAACCTCGCCCGGTTCAACCTGATCAGCGAAAAGTTCGCCGAACCCATGTCCGACGAGGAGATGAACGCGCTGCTCGAGGAGCAGGCGAAGCTGCAGGACGCCATCGACGCGGCCGGCGGCTGGGAGCTGGAACGCAAGCTCGACATCGCCGCCGACGCGCTGCGCCTGCCCGAATGGGATGCGCTCATCGGCAAGCTTTCCGGCGGCGAGAAGCGCCGCGTGGCGCTGTGCCAGCTGCTGCTGTCGGCGCCCGACATGCTGCTGCTCGACGAGCCCACCAACCACCTGGACGCGGAGTCGGTGGCGTGGCTGGAGCGCTACCTCGAGGAATATCCCAGCACCGTGATCGCGGTGACCCACGACCGCTACTTCCTCGACAACGTGGCCGAGTGGATCCTGGAGCTGGACCGCGGCCACGGCATCCCGTGGCAGGGCAATTACTCCTCGTGGCTGGAACAGAAGGAACAACGCCTCGAGCAGGAGGAGCGCCAGCAGGAAGGCCTGAAGAAGATGCTCGAGAAGGAACTGGAGTGGGTGCGCTCGAACCCCAAGGCGCGCCAGGCCAAGAGCAAGGCGCGCATGCAGCGCTTCGAGGAACTCTCCTCGCAGGAATTCCAGAAGCGCAACGAGACCAACGAGATCTACATTCCGCCCGGCGAGCGCCTCGGCGACCTGGTCATCGAGGTGAAGAACCTCAGCAAGGGTTTCGGCGAGCGGCTGCTGATCGACAACCTCAGCTTCAGTCTGCCGAAGGGCGGCATCGTGGGCATCATCGGTCCGAACGGTGCCGGCAAGACCACCCTGTTCCGCATGCTCACCGGCCAGGAAAGGCCCGACAGCGGCGACATCCGCACCGGTCCTTCAGTGAAGCTGGCCTACGTGGATCAATCCCGCCAGGCGCTGAACGACAAGCACAGCGTGTGGCAGGAGATATCGGGTGGGCTGGATCTCATCAAGGTCGGCAACTACGAGACCGCCTCGCGCGGCTACGTCGGCCGCTTCAACTTCAAGGGTACGCAGCAGCAGCAGCTGATCGGCGAGCTGTCCGGCGGCGAACGCAACCGCGTGCACCTGGCCAAGGTGCTCAGGAGCGGCGGCAACGTGCTGCTGCTGGACGAGCCTACCAATGATCTCGACATCGAGACGCTGCGCGCGCTGGAGGAGGCGCTGCTGGCCTTTCCCGGCTGCGCGGTGGTCATCTCCCACGACCGCTGGTTCCTGGATCGCGTCGCCACGCACATCCTGGCCTTCGAGGGTGACTCGCAGGTGGTGTACTTCGAGGGCAATTACCAGGAGTACGAGGCGGACCTGAAGCGCCGGCGCGGCGACGATGTCAACCAGCCACATCGCGTCCAATACAAGAGGCTGACACGCTAACTTACTGATTTAAATAGCCGATGCTCGGCCCAATCGCCGGCGGTACGATATTTCTTTTCAGCCCTGAATATTTCAGGTATAAAGTATATATGCCGCTTCCCCAACTGCTTCACATCGAGGAAAAGATCCGCCGGCTGGCGCAGAAGGATCCGGCCATACCCGTCGCCGAAACG
>DATJXQ010000057.1:0-12107 GCA_035500015.1 Steroidobacteraceae bacterium | reverse complement strand
TGAGGCGCTGCGCATCCGCCAGGAGATGGTGCTGGGCATCGGCGGAGTGCGCGCGCTGCGCCGGCTCGGGCTGCAGCCTGCGGTGTGGCACATGAACGAGGGCCACGCGGCCTTCCTCGGCCTCGAACTGGCGCGTGAACTGGTGGCCGGGGGCCTGGCCTTCGAAGCGGCCGTCGAGGCGGTGGCCGCGCAGTGCGTATTCACCACGCACACGCCGGTCGCGGCCGGCCACGATGCCTTCCCCGATCACCTGTTCGCGGAACATTTCACCGGCATGGCCGCCGCGCTCGGTACCGGGCTCGAACCGCTGCTCGCGCTGGGCCGCGCGCCGGGCGTCAGCGGGCGGTTCAACATGACGCGGCTGGCGCTGAACTGCGCGCGGCGCGTGAACGGCGTCAGCCGCATCCACGGCGGCGTGTCCTCGCAGCTGTGCGCCGACCAGTGGCCGGAGGTTCCCGCGGAGGAAAATCCGGTCGGCTACGTGACCAACGGCGTGCACGTGCCGACCTTCCTTTCCTCCGCATGGGCGCTGTTCCTGGATGAGCAGCTGCCGGACTGGCGCGAGCGCCTGAACGACCTGGAGTTCTGGCAGGCGGTGGACCAGCTGCCCGACGAGCCGTTCTGGGCGGCCGCGCAGGACGTGAAGTCGCGCATGCTGGCGGGCGTGTGCGCGCGCCTGGCGCGCGAATTCAAGCGCAAGCGCCTGAGCAGCGTGCAGCTCGGGCACATCACGCGGCTGCTCGACCCGTGGAATCCGAACGTGCTCATCATCGGCTTCGCGCGGCGCTTCGCGACCTACAAGCGCGCCGCGCTGCTGCTGCGCGACCGCGAACGCCTGCTGAGGCTGGTGAAGAACGAGCAGCGGCCCGTGGTATTCCTGTTCGCCGGCAAGGCGCATCCGGCCGACCAGCCGGGACAGGAAGTGCTGCGCGAGATCAAGCGCACCATGCTGTCGCCGGAATTCGCCGGGCACGTGGTGTTCCTCGAGGATTACGACATCCAGCTGGCGCGCTGGCTGGTCACCGGCGTGGACGTGTGGCTGAACAATCCGATCGCGCCGCTGGAGGCCAGCGGGACTTCCGGCATGAAGGCTGCGGTCAACGGCCGGCTGAACCTTTCCATCCTCGATGGCTGGTGGGCCGAGGCCTTCGACGGCATGAATGGCTGGGGCATCGCCGGTGCCGACGCGCAGGACGAGGGTCGCCGCGACTGGCTGGATTCCTCGGCGCTGCTCGATGCCATGGAGGATGAGGTCGTGCCGCTCTACTACGCGCGCCACGGCAACGGCCTGTCACCGGAATGGGTGCGGCGCTGCAAGCATGCGATGGCCAGCGTGGTGCCGCGCTTCAACATGCGCCGCACGGTGAGCGACTACGCGGCGCGGCTGTACCGGCCGGCGGCCGCGCAGGGCGCGCGCTTGCTCGAGAATGCCGCGGCAGGCTCCGCCGGCCTGGCCGACTGGAAGAAGCGCGTGCGCGAGCGCTGGGGCAGCGTGCGGATCGTTTCCGTCAGCGATGCCGCGCGCGGCGCGGATCCGGCCGCGCCGCTGCGGTTGCGCGCGGTGCTGCAGCTCGGGCAGCTCACGCCGCAGGACCTGCGCGTGGAGTTCAAGGCGCGCCGGTTGCTGCCCGAGTCGCAGTTCGATCCCGCGCCGCTGTGCTCATTCGGCCATGGCGTGCCGGATGGCCAGTGGCGCGCCGAGTTTGCGCCGGCCGGCAAGGCGGGTGGAACGGATCTGGCTGCCTTCGAGGCCGCCGCCGTACCGCCGGGCACCGGGCAGTACCAGCTGCAGGTGCGGGTCTATCCCTGGCACCCGCTGCTCACGCATCCGCTGGAAATGGGGCTGATGAAAACCCTCTAATCTTCCTTCGCGAGAATCAACCCCGCCAGCGGCGGCAGGTCCAGCGCCAGCGAGCAGGGCAGCCCGTGACGGGGCTCGCTTTCCGCCGGCACCTCGAGGGCGCCGATGTTGGCGCCGCCGTAATGATGTGAGTCCGAGTTCAGCAGCACGCGATACCGGCCAGGCTCCGGCACGCCGATGCGGTAACCGCGGCGCGGCTCGGGCGTGAAGTTCAGCACCACCACCAGCTGTTCGCCCAGGCCCATCCGCTGGAACGCGAGTACCGACTGGTCGCGGTCGCTGCAGTCGATCCAGCGGAAGCCCCCGGGCTCGAACTCGTGCCGGTGCAGCGCGGGGTGCTGCACGTACAGCCGGTTCAGGTCCGCGACCAGCTGCTGCACGCCGCGATGCTCGGCGTGCTCCAGCAGGAACCAGGGCAGCGCCACGTGGAAATCCCATTCCCACGGATGCGCGATCTCCCCCCCCATGAACAGCAGCTTCTTGCCGGGCAGCGTCCACATGTAGGTGAACAGCAGCCTGAGGTTCGCCAGCTGCTGCCAGCGGTCGCCGGGCATGCGGCCGAGCAGCGAGCCCTTCAGGTGCACCACCTCGTCATGCGACAGCGGCAGGATGAAATTCTCGCTGTAGGCGTACATCATCGCGAAGGTGAGGTTGTCCTGGTGGTGCTTGCGCCAGATCGGGTCCTTCTTGAAGTAGTTCAGGGTGTCGTGCATCCAGCCCATGTTCCACTTCATCGAGAAACCCAGCCCACCCACGTCCACCGGCCGGCTCACCATCGGCCAGGCGGTTGATTCCTCGGCCATGATCACGGTGCCGGGCGCGCGCGCGTGCGTGACGCTGTTGAGCTGCCGGATGAAGTCGATGGCCTCGAGGTTTTCGCGGCCGCCGTGCCGGTTGGCGACGAAGTTGCCGCCGCGGCCGAAATCCAGGTACAGCATCGAGGCCACCGCGTCCACGCGCAGGCCGTCGAAATGGAAATGCTCCAGCCAGAAGCAGGCCGAGGACAGCAGGAAGCTGCGCACCTCGTTGCGCTCGTAGTTGAAGATGTAGGTGCCCCAGTCCTGATGCTCGCCCTTGCGCGGATCGGCGTATTCGTACAGCGCGGTGCCGTCGAAGCGCGCCAGACCATGCGCGTCGCGCGGGAAATGGCCGGGTACCCAGTCCAGCAGCACGCCCACGCCCTCCTGGTGGCAGCGGTCGATGAAGTACTTCAGGTCGTCGGGCGGGCCATGGCGGCTGGTGGGCGCGAAATAGCCCGTGGTCTGGTAACCCCATGAATCATCGAGCGGATGCTCGGAGACCGGCAGCAGCTCCAGGTGCGTGAAGCCCAGGCGCTTCACGTAGGGGAGCAGCTCGGCGGCCAGTTCCCGGTAGCTGTAGAAGCTGCCGTCGGGATGCCGGTTCCAGGAGCCGGCGTGCACCTCGTAGATGGATAGCGGCGCGTGCAGCCAGTCGTGCCGCGCGCGCTGCTGCATCCAGTCCTGGTCCCACCAGGAATAGATACTGGCGTCGGTGACCAGCGCCGCGGTGGCGGGCCGCCGTTCCATCGCCAGCGCATATGGGTCGGTCTTGACCTCCACCCCGCCGGTATCGCGGTTGCGCAACTCGAACTTGTAGAGCTCGCCGGTGGCGAGGCCCGGCACGAACAGTTCCCACACCCCGCTGGATCCCAGCGAGCGCATCGGCAGGCAGCGCCCGTCCCAGTCGCAGAACGGGCCGACCAGGCTGACCCGCTCGGCATTGGGGGCCCATACCGCGAAGCGCACACCGGCCACGCCGTCGTAGCTGGCCGGGTGTGCGCCCAGCATGCGCCAGGCTTCCAGGTGCAGGCCCGCGGCGAACAGCGCCAGGTCGGCCTCCTGCAGCGTGGGTGCGAAGCTGTAGGGGTCGATGCGCTCGCGCACGTGGCCCTGCTCGCCGGTCCACACGATGCGTGGGTGGGCGGGAACGTCCGCGGCACGCAGCTCGAACAGGTCGGACTGCCCGACGCGGGAGAAGGCGCGGCCGTCGGCCAGCCGCGCCGTGCGGGTGGCGGGAAGGTAGGCCCGCACAACCGTCACGCCATCCGCGGCATGCGGTCCGAGAAAGCCGTGCGGATCGTGATGCCGGCCGGCGGCGATCCTTTCCAGTTCCATTGCAATCGTGTTGCGGGGAATGATGACTGATTCCGTTGGATGTTTCGAAGCTGGGCCGCTGTGGTAAATATAGCGTGCATGGCAAAAACTTCGCGCACTTCCTCGGGGCGCTACGTCAGCCGCCTCACGGGCGGCACGCTGGCGATGATCATGGCGGGGGGCCGGGGCGAACGGCTGCGCGGGCTCACGGAACATCGCTGCAAGCCCGCCACGCCCTTCGGCGGCAAGTTCCGCATCGTGGATTTCGTGCTGTCCAACTGCGTGAATTCCGGCATCCGCCAGATCGCGCTGCTGACGCAGTACAAGGGCCAGTCGCTGATCCAGCACGTGCAGCGCGGCTGGAGCTACCTGCGCGGGGAGTTCGGCGAGTTCATCGACGTGATCCCGGCGCAGCAGCAGGTGGGCCGGCACTGGTACCGCGGCACGGCCGATTGCGTGTACCAGAACCTCGATTACGTGCGCTCGCACCATCCGCGGCACGTGCTGGTGCTGGCCGGCGACCACATCTACAAGATGGATTACGGCCCGATGATCGCCTACCACGTGGAAAAGGGCGCCGACATCACCGTAGGAGTCGTGGAGGTGCCGCTGTCGGACGCGCGGGAGTTCGGCGTGCTGTCGGTCACCGAGTGGAACCGGGTCACGCGCTTCACCGAGAAGCCGCCGTCGCCCGAGCCGATGCCGGGCAACCCGGAAGTGGCGCTGGCTTCCATGGGCATCTACGTGTTCAACACGCAGCTGATGGAGCAGCTGCTGCGGGAAGACTCCACGGATGAAGCCTCCGCGCACGATTTCGGCCGCAACGTCATCCCCAAGGCCATCGAGAAGCTGCAGGTCTTCGCCTATCCCTTCCGCAACGTGCGCACGCGCGCGCAGAACTACTGGCGCGACGTGGGCACGGTCGACGCGTTCTACGAGGCGAACCTGGAGCTGGTGCACGTGTCGCCCGAGCTCAATGTGTACGACGAGGAGTGGCCCATCTGGACCTACCAGGTGCAGCAGCCGCCGGCCAAGTTCGTGCTGGCCGACGAGGGCCGCACCGGCATGGCGGTGAACTCGCTGGTGGCGGGCGGCGCCATCATCTCCGGCGCGGTGATCCGCGAATCGCTGCTGTTCTCCAACGTGCGCGTGGAGGAGCACAGCGTGGTGGAGCGCTCGGTGGTCATGCCGGACGTGCGCATCGGCAAGCACTGCACCATCCGCGACGCCATCCTCGATGAGCATTGCGAGATCCCGGACGGCATGCAGATCGGCGTGGATCCGGTGAGCGACCGCGAGCGCTTCGATGTCACCCCGCGCGGCATCGTGCTGGTGACGCCGGACGCGCTGCACGTGGCGACGGTTGTCCGCTGACGGGATCGCGGTGTCCGACCAGCCCCTGCCCGTCGTGCTGTTCTGGCACATGCACCAGCCGCCCTACCGCGATGCGCTGTCGGGCCGGTACGTGCTGCCGTGGACCTGGCTGCACGCCATCAAGGACTACACCGACATGGCCGCGCACCTGGAGCAGGTGCCGGGCGCGAAGGCAGTGGTCAATTTCACGCCGGTGCTCATCGAGCAGATCGAGGATCTCGCCGCCGCGGTGCATGCGACGCTCGGGACGGGCGCGGCGCTGCCGGACGCGCTGCTCGCCACGCTCAGCGATGCGCCGCTGCCCGCCGATCCGGAGCAGCGGCTGCAGCTGCTCGGCGCCTGCCTGCGCGCCGACCGCGATAACCTGATCCGGCGCCATCCGCCCTTCGCCGGGCTGGCCGACATTGCCGCGACACTGAACGATGCGCGGCGCATCGGCTACGCCTCCGACCAGTTCCTGCACGACCTTTCGGTCTGGTACCACCTCGCCTGGCTCGGCGAATCGGTGCGCCGCACGGATCCGCGCGTGGCGCGGCTCGCCGGCAAGGCGCATGGCTTCGACGCGGCGGACCGGCGCGAACTGCTGCAACTGGTGGGTGAGTTGCTGGCGGGCGTGCTGCCGCGCTTCCGCGCGCTGGCCGATGCCGGCAAGTGCGAGCTGGCGGTGTCGCCGTACAGCCATCCCATCCTGCCGCTGCTGTTTGATTTCGGCGCCGCGCGCGACAGCGAGCCCGCCGCGCCGCTGCCGGCATCGCCGCAGTATCCCGGTGGCGCGGCGCGCGCGGCCTGGCATCTGCAGCGTGCGGTGGAGTGCCACCAGCGCGTGTTCGGCCGCCGCCCGCGCAGCTGCTGGCCATCGGAAGGCGCGGTCAGCGCGCCGGCCGTCGCGGCCATCGAGGCCGCCGGTTTTGACTGCCTCGCAACCAGCGTCAGCGTGCTGCGGCCGTCGCTGGAGCGCTCGGGCATCGCGGTGCCGGAGCAGCAGGCCGGCGCGGAGTGCCTGCTGAACCAGCCCTTCGCGCTGCCCGGCAGCCGGCTGGGCTGTTTCTTCCGCCACGACGGCTACTCGGATCTCATCGGCTTCTCGTACTCGAAATGGCGCGGCGACGATGCGGCGGCGAACCTGGCGCACGAACTGGGCGCCTTCGCCGAGCGCACGGCCGGCAGCGCGGATCGCGTGCTGCTGATCGCACTGGATGGCGAGAACGCCTGGGAGTATTACCCGTACAACGGCTGGTATTTCCTCGAGGCGATGTATGCGCAGCTGGCCGCGCATCCGCGGCTGCGGCTGATGACATTGTCGGAAGTGGTCGATGAGCGGCGCGCCGCCGGCCGGCCACCCGCGGTGCTGCCGCAGCTGCGCGCCGGCAGCTGGGTGTACGGCACGCTGTCCACCTGGATGGGCGATGCCGACAAGAACCGTGGCTGGGACCTGTTGTGCACCGCCAAACGCACCTTCGACGCGGTGGTCGCCGCGGGCACGCTGGATGCCGCCGGGGTGGCACGCGCGCAGCAGCAGCTGGCGGCCTGCGAGGCCTCCGACTGGTTCTGGTGGTTCGGCGATTACAACCCCGCCGCCGCGGTGCGTGATTTCGACGAGCTGTTCCGCCACCAGCTGGCCAGCCTGTACCGCGCGCTGCAGCTGGAGCCGCCGGTCGCGCTCGCCGAGTCCGTCAGCGCCGGCCACGGCGCGCCCGAAGCCGGCGGCGTGATGCGGCGTTCATGAAGCGCGAGCCGGTGCTCGCCCGGCGCCGCGCCGGCGTGCTGCTGCCGGCGGCTTCGCTGCGCGACGGGGAGCGCGGCGCCTTCGGCGATCTCGCGCGCCGCTTCATCGACTGGCTGGCGGAGGCGGGCTTCAGCGTGTGGCAGCTGCTGCCGCTGGTGCCGGTGGACAAGGGCGGCTCGCCCTACTGGGCGCGCGCGGATCGTGCCGGTGACCCGCGGCTCATCGATCCGGATGCGCCCGATCCGGGCGCCGATGGCGATTTCGAACAATGGCGCGCCGAGTCGGCCTCATGGCTCGACGATTACCTGCTGTTCGAGGCGCTGGGCGAGGAGCAGGGGGGCGAGCCATGGTGGCGCTGGCCCGTGCCGCTGCGCGATCGGTCGTTGCCGGCGCTGGCCGCCGCCGCGCGGCGCCTGGCGCCGCGCATCACGCAGCTGGCGCGGCTGCAGTGGCGCTTCGACATGCAGTGGCGCACGCTGCGCCAGCATGCCGCGGCGCGCGGCATCCGCATCTTCGGCGACCTGCCCATCTACGTGGCGCCGGATTCGGTTTCCACCTGGGCCGGCCGGCGCCAGTTCCAGCTCGATTCCGGCGGCCGCGCGCGCGCGGTGGCCGGCGTGCCGCCGGACTACTTTTCCGCCGACGGGCAGCTGTGGGGCAATCCGCTGTACGACTGGAACGCCCAGCGGCGCGACGGTTTCCGCTTCTGGCTGCGGCGCCTCGCGCAGCAGGCCGATCGCTTCGACCTGCTGCGCATCGACCACTTCCGTGCGCTGGAGGCCTATTGGTCGGTGCCGGCCGATGCGACCACCGCGCGCGAGGGACTGTGGCGCAAGGCGCCCGGTGCTGCACTGCTGAAGGCCGTGCAGGCGAAGCTGCCGCAACTGGAACTGGTGGCCGAGGACCTGGGCGTGATCACGCCGGAAGTGATCCACCTGCGCCGTTCCTTCCACCTGCCGGGCATGCGCGTGCTGCAGTTCGGCTTCGACGGCGATGCAGCCAATCCCCACCTGCCGCACCAGCACGAGCCCGACACCATCGTCTACACCGGCACACATGACAACGACACCACCGTGGGCTGGTACGCCACGCTGCCGGAGGGCACGCGCGACCTGGTGCGGCGCTACTTCGGACGCGCCGACCACGAGGTGCCCGACGCGATGATGCGCGCTGCGCTGGCTTCGGTGGCGTGCATGGCGGTGCTGCCGGCGCAGGACCTGCTGAAGCTCGGCGGCGAGGCACGGCTCAACCGCCCCGGTACCGTCGGCGGCAACTGGAACTGGCGCCTGCCACCGCATGCGCTCACGGACGCGATGGCCGCGCGCTGGCGCGACCTCATCCAGCTGCACAACCGGGCGGTGGCATGATCCGGCGGCGCATGGCGGCATTGCTGGCGGCGGCACTGGCCGCGGCATGCGTCTATACGCATCTGCAGCAGCCCGAACTTTCCATCCTGGAGGTCAGCCTGCTGAAAGGCGATTTGCTGCGGCAGGAGCTGCGCGTGCGCATGCGCGTGCACAACCCCAACCAGGTGGAATTGCCGGTGCGCAGCATTACCTGCGATGTGCAACTGAACGGGCATGCGTTCGCGCATGGCGAATCCACCGGCGACTTCGTGGTGCCGGCCAATGGCGACACGGATTTCGATGTCGCGGCCACCGCCAATGCCGCCGGCGCGCTGCTGTCATTGCTGGGCAGCGCCGATCCCGGCAATCCGCAATATCGCATCACCGGCGAGGTGCGGCTGTCATCGGGCCTGCTGCGCAGCGTGCCGTTCGATCGCACCGGCACGCTGCGGCTGCACTGAGCGTCAGCCTCCGGACATCCGGCGATAAAGCGCCACGTAATCGCCCACGCGGCGCTGCCAGGAAAAATCCTCCGCCATCGCGTTCGCCACCAGCTTCTGCCACAGCGGCTTGCGGGCGTACCAGTTGAGCGCCGTCTCCACTCCCCAGGTCACCGCACCTGCGTCGTAGTCGTTGAATGCCACGCCGGTACCCGTGCCTGTCTGCGGGTCGAAGTGCTGCACGGAGTCGGCGAGACCGCCGGTGCGGCGCACGATGGGGATGGTGCCATAGCGCAGGCTGTACATCTGGTTCAGGCCGCAGGGCTCGTACAGCGAGGGCATCAGGAACATGTCGCCGGCCGCCTCGATCCAGTGCGCGTGTTCCTCGCTGTAGCCGGACTGGAAATGCACGCGCGCCGGATACAGCGCGGCCAGCGCGCGAAAGAAGCTCTCGTAGCGCTCCTCGCCGCTGCCCAGCACGGCGCAGCAGAAGTGATGCTTCGCCAGCAGTTGTGGCAGCGCCGCGAGCAGCAGGTCGAAACCCTTCTGCGATGCCAGCCGGCTCACCATGCCGAGCAGCGGCGTGCGCAGCCGCGGCGGCAGCGTCAGGCCCAGGCGCCGTGCGAAGGCGCGCTTGAGCAGCTGCTTGGTGCCGAGGCGGCCGGCATCGAAGTGCTGCGGCAGGAAGCGGTCGGTGCGCGGATCCCACTCCTCGTAGTCGACGCCGTTGAGGATGCCGGTGATGCTGCCGGCGCGGCTGCGCAGCAGGCCGTCCAGTCCATAGCCGTAGGCGGCGGTCTGGATCTCCAGCGCATAGGTGGGGCTTACCGTGCTGATGGCGTCGGCGTGCGCGATGCCCTCGCGCAGCGGGTTTACGCGGCCGGCGGCCAGTTCGCCGCCATCCAGCAGGTGTACGGCGTTGCCGAGCCCGGCGTCGGCGCGCGCCGCGGCGGCGAACACGCCCTGGTAGGCGAGATTGTGGATGGACATCAGGCTGCGCGTGCCCTGGAACAGGCGGTCCCAGGAATATGTGGCCTTCAGCAGCAGCGGTCCGAAGCCGGTGTGCCAGTCATTGCAGTGGAGGATCTGCGGCGCGAAGCCCATGCGCTGGCAGCAGTGGAAGGCGGCGTGCGTCAGCAGGATGAACCGCAGGTGCTCGTCGGGCGCGTTGCCGTAGATGCGCTCGCGGTCGAACAGCTGCGGTGAGTCGATGAGATAGACCATGGCCTGCGAACCGGGCAGGCGCGCGGTCTGCACCGAGAAGCGCAGCGCGTGCGGTCCGAGCTGCAGCGGCACGTCCTGCAGGAAGTCCACCGGCCACATGCTGATGCACTGGCGGTCGATCTGCCGATACAGCGGCATGAAGGCGCGGATGTCGTGGCCTTCCGCGTGCAGGTACTTGACCAGTGCGCCGGCGACGTCGGCCAGTCCCCCGGTCTTGGCCAGCGGGGTTATTTCCGACGCGATGAAACAGATGCTGGTGGAAGCTGCGGGCGGCATCGCGGGAGTTTAGCGGGAACGGGGGCGCTATCATGCGTGCATGCGGCGGATGCTGGTCGTAGTGGCGGTGGTCGTGCTGGTGGCAGTCTCGCTTGGAGTCGGGACGCTCGCGGCGCACTGGCCGTTCTGGCGGCGTGCCTGGCAGTGGCACGTTTCCGCCACTGGCTGGCCGGCCGGCATCGAGGGCGCGACGCAGGTGCTGCGCGGAGGCACGGGCCTGCCCGCGCTGGACATCCACGCCGACGCGCAGCTCGCGACCGTTGCCAGCGGCGGCGCGACGCGGGCGTTGCTGCTGGCGCGTCGTGACGGCAGCGTCGCGGCCTGGTTCGCGCCGGGGACCGACGTGCATTCGCAGGTGGACTGGCGCGGCCTCACGTCGCTGGTGCTCGTTCCGCTGTATGCGCAGCTCGCCGGCGAGCACCCGGGCCTGCTCGACATGCCGGTGGGCGCATGGCTGGCCGACTGGAGCAAGGACCGTCGCGGCGCAATCACTCCGCGCCAGCTCTTCTGGCAGCTTTCCGGCCTGCCCGCCGGCGACTTCCAGCCGTTGAATCCCTTCGGCGCGCGCGCCGCACTTGCGTCCGGTCCGGATTTCGCGCGTGCCGCGTTGCGCTGGCAGCCGGTGTGGCCGCCCGGCTCGCATTTCGAGGAATCGCCGGTGAATGCGCAGCTGCTGGCGCTGCTGGCCGCGAAGCTCGACGGCGCGCGCTTCGTCGACGTGCTGCAGCACCGCCTGTGGTCGCGTATTGCCGCCGATGAAGCGCTGGCCATGCTGGATCATCGCCGCGGCGACATGGCCGCGCACTGCTGCCTGCGCGCCAGCCTCGGCGACTGGCTGCGGATCGCGCTGCTGCTGGCCACGGACGGTCGCAATGGCGGTGCGGTTCCCTGGCCGCCGCAATTCGCCGCGCAGCTGGCCACCGCCTCGCCGGTGCACGCCGGCTACGGGCTGGGGTTCCAGCTGCAGTCCGCCGCGCCGGACCGGCCGCTGCTGGTCGCCGCCAGCACCGGGCGATTGTTGATGATCGCCCCGCGTGCCGCCGCCGTGCTGTTATGGGTGGGCGAGGGCGCGCCGCCGCCCGGCCTGGCGGACCTGCTCCCGTAGCCCGCCCGATGGTCGATTAGCGTCCATCAGCATGCCATCGGGCATGGCGTGCGCATCCCGGAAACTCGCGTCGGGCGCCGGACCTGTACTAACATCACCGGGCCTGTCCGGTTGGCCCACCTGTAATGCGCACTCGTCATTACCGCCCGTTCCTGATCAGCCTGCTGCTGCTTGCGCTGTCGTGCCGCGCGCTCGTACCGGCGGGCTTCATGCCTGCGGCCGACGGCTCGGCAAGGCTGGCGCTCTGCCAGAACGGCATGCCGGATATGCCGGGCATGCCGGGCATGCCGGACATGGTGCTGCCGCATGGCGGCGCACCGCATGGCAATCACGTCGAGCACTGTCCCTTCGGTGCCGCGCCTTCCTTTGCGCCACTGCCGGTTCTTGCAGTGGAACTGCGCCTTTCGACCGATCTTCCCGGCTTGCCGCCGGCCTCAGAGTCCGCGCCACCTCCCGCTCGCATCTCCGGCGCCCATCGCGCGCGCGCGCCTCCGCAACTCGCCTAGCAGGCTGTTGATAAAGGGCGCGGATCAGGCAAAGTTCGATGCAGAGTTCGAACGAGGCCAGATCGATGCGCGGAAGTGATGTACAGCAGAGCGGACTGTTCAGCTACGTGTCGCTGGAGTCGCGAGTGCCGCCGA
>DATJXQ010000056.1:0-4506 GCA_035500015.1 Steroidobacteraceae bacterium | reverse complement strand
AACGGCCGCATCGTCAATCTGCTGGACACGCCGGGCCACGAGGATTTCTCCGAGGACACCTACCGCACGCTGACCGCGGTGGATTCGGCGCTGATGGTGATCGACTGTGCCAAGGGCGTGGAGGAGCGCACCATCCGCCTGATGGAAGTATGCCGGCTGCGCGCCACGCCCATCATGACCTTCATCAACAAGCTGGACCGCGAGGGGCGCCCGCCGCTGGATCTGCTGGACGAGATCGAGAAGGTGCTGAAGCTGGCGGTGGCGCCGGTGACCTGGCCCATCGGCATGGGCCGCGACCTGATGGGCATCTACCATCTCGGCCAGGACCGCATCTATGCCTACGAAGCCGGCGAGCGCGGCACGCGCGGCGAGAACCGCGCCATCGACGGGCTGATGAGCGCGGCGGCCACGGCCTTCCTCGGCGAACGCGCGGCGGCCTTCCGCGAGGAGTTGGAGCTGGTGCGCGGCGCGGCCACGGAATTCAATGCGGCCGAGTATCTGGCCGGCCGGCAGACGCCGGTGTTCTTCGGCTCCGCGATCAGCAATTTCGGCGTGGAGGAATTGCTCACCGCGTTCACCGAACATGCGCCCGGACCGCAGCCGCGCGCGGCGCGCGAGCGCGTGGTGCAGCCGGTGGAGCCAAAGCTCACCGGCTTCGTGTTCAAGATCCAGGCGAACATGGATCCCGGACACCGCGACCGCATCGCCTTCCTGCGCATCTGCTCCGGCCGCTACGCGCCGGGCATGCGCATCTTCCATCCGCGGCTCGGCAAGGAGCTGCGCGTGGCCGATGCGCTGACCTTCATGGCCGGCGAGCGCAGCGCGGTGGAAGAAGCGTGGGCCGGTGACATCATCGGCCTGCACAACCACGGCACCATCAACATCGGCGACACTTTCAGCGAAGGCGAGAAGCTGGCCTTCACCGGCATCCCGAACTTCGCGCCGGAGCTGTTCCGCCGCGCGGTGCTGAAGGATCCGCTGAAGATGAAGGCATTGCAGAAGGGCCTGGACCAGCTGTGCGAGGAGGGCGCCACGCAATTGTTCCGGCCGGTGCGCAACAACGACCTGATCCTGGGCGCGGTGGGGCAGCTGCAGTTCGAGGTGGTGGCCTTTCGCCTGCAGGACGAATACGGCGTACAGTGCGCCTTCGAGGGCATCGGCGTGGTCACCGCGCGCTGGGTCTCCGGCGAGGAGAAGAAGCTGGCCGAGTTCCGCACCAAGGCGCACGACAACCTGGCGATCGACCATGCGGGCGCGCTGGTGTATCTGGCGCCCTCGCGCGTGAACCTGGGCCTGACGCTGGAGCGCTGGCCGGAGCTGCGCTTCAGCCAGACGCGCGAGAGCCAGGCGTGAACGTGCCAGCCATGCAGCCGGTGCATCCGATCGCGCGGCGCGCGGTGTGGAGCTGGATCACCTACGACCTGGCCAACACGATTTTTTCGATGGGTATCCTGTCGCTGTATTTCCCGCTGTGGGTGCGCGACAGTGTGGGTGCGGCGCGGGCCGATACGGTGTACGGCAATTTCAGTTCGGCGTCGTACCTTCTCATCTTCATCGTTTCCCCGCTGCTGGGAGCGATGACCGATCGCGCCCGGCGGCGCATGCCGTTTCTGGTGGTGAGCACGCTGCTGTGCATCGGCTGCACCATGCTGCTGGGCCGCGTGGGATTCTGGCCCACCATGCTGGCTTTCATGCTGGCGAACTTCGGCTACCAGGCGGGCCTGCAGTTCTACGACGCCATGCTGCCGGAGGTCTCCACGGAGGAGAATCGCGGCCGCATTTCCGGCATCGGCGTGGGCATCGGCTATTTCGGCTCCTTCATCGCCATCGCCCTGGGTTTCCTGACGCGGGACCGCCTGCTGCTGTTCGTGCTGATCGGCCTCACCTTCCTGGCCTGCGCGCTGCCCTGCTTCCTGTTCGTGAAGGAGCGGGGCAACCCCGGGCCGCGCACCGTCTTCTCGTTGCAGATGATCCGCGAATCGACCGCGCAGACCATCGCCACGCTGCGGCATGGCCGCGAGTACCCCGGGCTGCTGCGCTTCCTGCTGGCGCGCGTCTTCTACACCGATGCCATCAATACCGTCATCGCCTTCATGGGCCTGTACGTGGTGAATGTGGCGATCGCCAGCGGCGTGGACGCCGGCAGCGGCGAGCGCGCCGCGCGCTTCGTGATGCTCTCGGCCATCGTCTTCGCGGTGGCCGGCGGCTTCGCCTGGGGGCAGCTGGTGGACCGCATCGGCCCGCGCCGCACGCTGGACCTGGTGCTGTGGCTGTGGGTGGCGACCTTCCTGATGGCGGCGGCCATCGGACTGCTGTCGCTGCCGATCGCATTCCTCTATGTGGTAGCCGCGCTTGCCGGCATCGCGCTCGGCGGCACGTGGAGCGCGGATCGCCCGCTGATGCTGCGGCTCACGCCGCCGGATCGCATCGGCGAGTTCTACGGGCTGTACGGCATGGTCGGCCGCTTTTCCGCCATCGCCGGGCCTTTCATCTGGGCGAACGTGGCAGGCGTGGCCACGGGGCGTTTCGGAATGGCGCCAGCCAGGGCGCAGGGCCTCAATATCCTGGTGCTGCTGCTGTTCATCGTGGTGGCGCGCCTGATCGTGCGTCCCGTGACCGACGCGCGCCGCGACTGGGTGGCGCTGCGGCGCGCCGGATCGCAGCCAGCTGCTTCCTGAGCAGTGCCAGCGCGCGCGCGTCCGCCGGATCGCCGCCGCCATAGCGCAATCGCGCGTAGCCGGCGATGAAGACCGCTATTTCGCCGGCCGCCTGTGGCAACTGTTGCTGCGCACGCCGCCGGAGCGCATCGGGTCCGTCATGGTCGGCGACCGCGACTCCGCGCCGGCGGATCATGGCGATGAAGCGCTCCCACAGCCGGGCCAGCGCATCGCGCCGCGCGCGGGGTGCGCGCCCGGACAGCAGCACCAGCAGCAGCATCCACAATGCGCCGCCGGCCAGCAGCAGCAGGCCGAGGGCGCCATAATCGAAACGGTCGAGGCCGAGCCGCGCCAGCAGGTCCAGCTGCTTCGCGCGGTTGAAATTCACCACCTGCTCCTGCCACCAGGCGCCGGCGGCTTCCCAGGCATCGCGTAGCCCACGCAGCCAGTTCGCCTGTCCGAGCAGTGCGGCGGCGCCGCTGCGCGCCGCCGCTGCCGCCGCGGTTGCGCCACGCGTCAGCCGTTCCGGGTCTACCGCGCCGGTGGGATCCCAGCGCGTCCAGCCCTGGCCGTCGAGCCACACTTCCGCCCAGGCATGCGCATCCGACTGGCGCACGGTGTAGTAGCCGCCGATGGGGTTCAAGGTGCCGCCCTGGTAACCGGTGACCACGCGCGCCGGCACGCCGCCGGCGCGCAGCAGCATCACGTAGGCCGAGGCGAAATGCCCGCAGTAGCCGAGGCGCGTGCGGAACAGCAGGTCGTCGATGGAATCCTTGTCCAGCAGCGGCGGCGTCATCGTGTACTGGAAGCCGCCATTGCGGAAATAATCCAGCACGCGCGCGGCATAATCGGCATCCGTGCCGCCCTGCGCGCGCAGCTGGTGCGCCAGCGCGATGCTGCGCGGATTGCGGCCTTTGGGCAGCTGCATGTCCAGCCGCCGCGCCAGCGGCGACAGTTCGCCCACGCTGCGGGCGCGCAGGTGCGAGACCGCGTCGTAATCCACCGGCGTGCCGAGCGGATGCGAGGCGCGCAGCTCGTTGTCGTAAAGGCGGCGATACTCGATGCCATCGAGCGATTCCGGTGTGTCGAGCGCGAACAGATAGCCCCGCGGCTGCGGTTCCAGCATCACGTGATAGTGCAGCGGCGCGGACAGCATCTGTTCCGGCTGCGCGCGCAGGTATTCATCGGGCACGCGGCGCCAGGTATAGCCGTCGAATTCATGCAGCACCGGCCCGCGCCAGTAGCGCAGCGGGGGTGGCGGAGCCGGGCCGTCGAAGCGGACGCGGAAAGCGATGTCCTCGGAGATGGACAGCTCCGAGATGCTGCCCGGACTCATCTCGTCGGAGAGGCCTGTTTCGGCGGCGTTGCCAGGCATGCCCCACAGCGCGCCCGGCAGCCTTGGCACCAGCACGAAGCACAGCGCCGCGAGTGGCACGGCATACAGCGCCGTTCTGCCGGCGGTGAGGAAGGCGCGGCGCGCGGAAGCCGCCGCCCCGACGCTGCCCAGTGCGGCGATGCTGGCCAGCGCCAGCCAGCCGCTGGCCAGGTACAGCGGCACACGCGCCAGGCCCTGCCGGTCCAGTGCCGCGGCCAGCACCAGTACCAGCACCACGGTGGCCACCACCACCGCGTCGCGCGCGGCGCGGGTTTCCAGCAGCTTCGCCGCGCCCATCACCACCAGCAACGCGCTGCCGACGGCGAGGCCCCCGATATTGCGGAACGACACCAGCACGGCGGCCAGCAGCAGCATCGTGATGCCGATGCGCAATGGCCGGCCAGGCAAGGCGATACGGCCGCGCGAGTGCAGCCAGCGCCACAGCAGCGCCATGGCTGCGACCATCGTGCACCA
>DATJXQ010000055.1:0-3987 GCA_035500015.1 Steroidobacteraceae bacterium | reverse complement strand
TACGTGACAGGTCGATGCTCAGCGTGCTGGCCGCGCCGGCCGCCGACGCATGCACGGTCGCGACGCCGGTATAGCAGAAGAGGTTGAGGAAACGCTTGCCGGCCGCCTCGCGGCCGACGCGGGCGCGCGTCAGGCGGTGGTCGAGGAACAGCCCGGTGTCGAGATAGTCGTCGAGATTCACGCGCAGTTTCAGCCCTGCCTCTTCCACCACGTGGAAGCGTTCGGTGGCGCCGCGCTTGCCGTACTGGCCGCCCTCCTTCTGCCGGCGGCGCACGCGCAGGCGGATATCGGCGAAGGGCACGCCGGTGACTTCCGGCAGCACGGCCAGCGCCTCCTCGCGCCGCCGCCGGGCGGCCGCCGCGTCCACCGTGGCCGGTGGTGCGTACTCCTGCACGTACAGCCAGCGCCGGCCGGCATCCGGACCGGCGCCGGTGTACAGGTCCACGGCCAGCGCGTATTCAGGCATGTCCGCGTCGTACAGGCGCCAGCAACCGACGCCCTCGCGGCGGGCCGTGCGTCCCAGCCGCGCCAGGTTCTTGCGCAGCCGGTTGGCGAACATCTGCGCGCCGGCGCTCTGCGCGATCTGCAGGTCGTCGATGAGGACACCCGCGGTGGGTTCGCGGCGGGCCTTGCGCTGCCCCGGCGCGAAGCGCAGCAGGCGGCATTCGATGGCGCCATTCCATATGGTGTGGACGCGGCTGGCCTCGCTGCCGAGCAGCTGGCCAAGGCTGGGCTCGCCGGTGAGCACCGCCGCGTGCCAGCCCGCGAACGGACCGCGCAGCGCCTCGCCGATCGCGCGATGCGCGGTGGCCGCTTCCTCGTCGCCGGGCAGGCGCGTGCCATAGGGTGGATTCACGCACAGCAGTCCCGGCGGCGCATCGGCAGCGGCATTGCGCGGCTGGGCCGCAGCGATGTCGAGCTGTTCGAACGCCACGTCGCGGCCGACGCCCGCACGCCGCGCATTGGCCTGCGCGGTGGCGATGGCCGCGCGATTGCGATCCGTGCCGCGGATCACCACCGGCAGCTGCTGCAGCATGCGCGATCGCGCGGCGGCGACCAGCTCCTGCCACAAGGCGGCATCATGGCCACGCCAGCCCTGGAAGCCCCAGTAGTCGCGCAACAGCCCCGGCGCGGTGTCCGTGGCCATCAACGCCGCCTCGATCACGAAGGTACCGGAGCCGCACATCGGGTCGAGGAACTCTCCGCCGCCCTGCGCGATGCGCGGCCAGCCCGCGCGCAGCAGAATGCCCGCCGCCAAGTTCTCCCGCAGCGGCGCCTCACCGCCGGCCAGCCGGTACCCGCGCCGCGACAGCGCATCGCCGGCGAGATCGAGCAGCAGCGCAATGCCATCCCTGCCGGCGTGCGCATGCACGCGCAGGTCCGGCCGCGTGGTCTCGATGGAAGGCCGCTGCCGCGTGGTGTCGCGCAGCTGGTCGACGATCGCGTCCTTGAGCTTCAACGCGCCGAAATGCGTGTTGGTTATCGCCGCGTGCTTGCCCGTGAACTCGCACGCCAGCGTACCGCGCGGATCCAGGTGCTCGCGCCAGTCGAGGCCGCGAGCAAAAGCGTAAAAGTCCTCGGCCGTGGCCACCGGCGCGCGCGCGATCTCCAGCAACACGCGGCTGGCCAGCCGCGATTCCAGGCACGCGCGATAACCAATCGCCAGCGGCCCCGCAAACGAAACCCCGCCCGAGGATTCGCGCACGTCACCGGCGCCCAGCGCGCGGATCTCTGCGGCCAGCAAATCCGCGAAGCCGCGCGGCACCGTCGCAACGAAGTTGAGCTCAGGCACGATGCGTGGTGATGGGTTCGTTCTGCGGGCGGCGTGGCGCGCCATGGATGGCGCGCCCCGAGCTCACATGGATGTGCTCTTCAGCGTCCGCCCGCGGAACGAACCCGTCGCCGCGCATCGTCACGCGAGATCTATCCATGTCGTCTTCAGTTCCGTGTATTTGTCGAAGGCATGCAGCGATTTGTCGCGACCCATGCCGGATTGGCGGAAGCCGCCGAAGGGGACGGTGATGTCATCCGCGTCGTAGCAGTTCACGTACACCACGCCGGCGCGGATGGCGCGTGCCATGCGATGCGCGGTATTCAAGTCGCGCGTCCATACCGCGGCGGCCAAGCCATAGCTGGTGTCATTGGCGATGGCGATGGCCTCGGCTTCGTCGCGGAAGGTGATGGTGGCCAGCACGGGGCCGAAGATTTCCTCGCGCGCGATGCGCATCGTGGGGCGCACATCGTCAAATACCGTGGGCTCCACGTAGCAGCCGCCGCTGTCACGGCGCGCCTGCGCACCGCCGAGTGCGACACGCGCGCCATCCTGCCGCCCGATGTCGATGTAGCCCAGCACGCGCTGCAGCTGCTGCGCGTCCACGATGGCGCCGAGCTTCGTTGCGGCATCCAGCGGATCGCCGGGCACCAGCTCGCGGCCTACCTTCGCCACCTGCTCCAGCACTGCGTCCTTGATGCTTTCGTGCACGACCAGGCGCGAACCGGCGGAGCACATCTCGCCCTGGTTGAAGAAGATGGCATAGGCCGCGGCGCGCGCGGCGCGCTCGACGTCGCGGTAGTCGGCCATCACGATGTTGGGCGACTTGCCGCCGCATTCCAGCGACACGCGCTTGAGATTGGACTGCGCCGCATAGCCCATCACGAGCTTGCCGGTGGCCGTCGACCCGGTGAAGCCGATGCCATCCACGTCCATGTGCAGCGCCAGCGCCTTGCCGGCGGTGTGGCCAAAGCCGGGCACCACGTTGAAGACGCCCGGCGGCAGCCCGGCCTCGACCGCCAGCTCCGCCAGCCGCAGCGCGGTCAGCGGGGATTTCTCGGAAGGCTTCAGCACCACCGAATTGCCGGCCGCCAGTATCGGCCCGAGCTTCCACGCCGCCATCAGCATCGGGAAATTCCACGGCACCACGGCGCCGACGACGCCCAGCGGCTCGCGCATCACCAGTGCCAGCGCGGCCGGCCCGGTGGGCGCGATCTCGTCGTAGAGCTTGTCGATGGCCTCGGCGAACCACTGGATGCAGTTGGCCGTCGATGGCACGTCCACGGCGAGGCTGTCCGATATGGGCTTGCCCATGTCCAGCGTTTCGGTGAGCGCCAGTTCCTCGTGATGCGCGCGAATGGCCTCGGCGAAGCGCAGCAGCACGCGCTTGCGGTCCTTCGGCGCCGCGCGCGACCAGTCGTCGCGCTCGAAGGCGGCGCGGCCACTGGCCACGGCAGCATCGATGTCGGCCGCGTCGCCGGCCGCGACCTGCGCGATCACGCGTCCGTCGATGGGGCTGATGCAGTCGAACGTCGCCCCCGAAGCGGCCGGCCGGAAGGCACCCCCGATGAAAACGCCGGTGCGCGGTCGCAGCGCGCGGGCGCGCGCATGCCAGTCGATGGGGGTTGGGGCGTTCATGAGCGTCGTCGCGATGCGTAAACCGCGAGTATCGCCGCGGCGGCCGGCTTTTCCTATCATGGCGACTCTCAAGGAGTCCCCCATGAACGCCCGCCCCGAGGATTTCACGGCCCGCGCCTTCTCCCGCGAGGAGCTCGAGGCCTTCTGGATGCCCTTTACCGCCAACCGGCAGTTCAAGGCCAGGCCCAGGCTCCTGTCGCACGCGCGCGGCATGCATTTCTGGACCACCGACGGCCGGCAGATCCTGGACGGCACGTCCGGCCTCTGGTGCGTGAACGCCGGCCACGGTCGCCGGGAGATCAGCCAGGCGGTCGCGCACCAGCTGGAGACGCTGGATTTCGCGCCCGCGTTCCAGATGGGTCATCCCGTGGCCTTCGACCTCGCGAACCGGCTCAAGCGCATCGCGCCCGCGGGCCTGGACCATGTGTTCTTCACCAATTCCGGCTCGGAATCGGTGGATACGGCACTGAAGATCGCATTGCAGTACCAGCGCCTGAAGGGCGAGGCCACGCGCACGCGGCTGATCGGCCGCGAGCGCGGCTACCACGGCGTGAATCTCGGCGGCACTTCGCTGGGCG
>DATJXQ010000054.1:0-12903 GCA_035500015.1 Steroidobacteraceae bacterium | reverse complement strand
CAGCATCACCGTCACGCGCCGCTCGCCGGGCTCGCCATCCTGCTGGCCGACATTGGCGCCCGCACCGATCGCATCGGGCCACTTCGGATGCGGCAGCAGGCGACCGCCATCCCACACCGCAGCCATGAACAGCAGCGAATGTAGGAGCACGGTCGCGGCGATGCCCGCGATGCCAACCATGGCGCGTTGCGTGCGTAGCATGAAACTGGATGGCCTCCTGCCAGTACGCATTCCCTCTCGAAGTTGTGGCCCGAGGCTAGCACCACCGATGGCGGGCGTATACTGCGAGCCTGCTCATCGGAAAAGACTTACAGGAGCCTGCCATGAATACGCGTCGCATCGCCGCCACGCTGCTCTGCCTGCTGCCGCTCACCCTGTCGATGGCGCAGGCGCCGGCGCCCGCCATCGCCGCTTCGGCCGCTGGTCCCGCACTGTGTTACGTGGTCAAGTTCAAGGCCAAGCCCGGCAAGAACGCGGAGATGGAAGCGGCCTTCAAGGAAATGCAGGCCGGTGTGCGCGAGCATGAGCCGGGCAACGTGCAGTACGACTTCTTCGTCGAGGCCGGCGATCCGCAGACCTACGTGATCATCGAGCGCTACAAGGACCAGGCCGCGATGCAGGCACACGGTGCCAGCGACCACGGCAGGAAGCTGATCGCGCAGCTGCGCGACCTGCAGGACGGCCAGGCACAGGCCGACCGGCTGGTGCTGATCAGCGCGAAGTAACCAGCGCGAGGCCGGCTATTGTCCGCCGGCGTCCTTCGACTTCTTGCCCCCGAGCAGGCCCTTGAGCACGCTCTGGGCCTTCTGCTTCGCCTTGTCTTTCACTTCATCCTTGTGCTCGTCGACCAGCTTCTTCACCTGGGCCTTCGCGAGGCCGCCGAGGTCGGGGCGGATCTTCGGATCGGTGAGCGTGCCGGTGATCTTCACCGGAATCGCCGCGGCCTGCAGCGCGGCGATGTCCGCGTCGGCGCCCGGCGGTGACTTCAGCACGGCGGCGGTGACGTTGTAATCCAGCTCCTGCGAGACCAGGTTCACGATGCCCGCGCCGGTGATGCGCAGCAGCTGCGAGGCGATGGTGAGGTCGTTGCAGGTGGCCACGCCATTCACCAGCGCCGCATTCGCCTTGAAGGTATCAAAACTGGTGCGCTTGCTGTCCGGCGCGCCCGACAGCGTGCGGTTCTTGATCAGCGACTGCGCCTGGCCGATGGCGTACCAGACATCGAAGCCCTCCACGGCGCCATTCTGCAGGTTGAGCCCCGCGCTGCCCGTCAATGTCCTGATGAGCGCATCGCTGTCGCGACCGGAAGCGGCCAGCTTCACGTCGAGATTGCCCTGGCCGGAGAGCAGGCCGCTGTTGGCGAAATCCTTCATCAGCTTGGCGATGTCGATGCCGCTCATGTGCTCGTCCATGGTGAGCCGGGGCTGCGCGGGGCGCATGTCGATGCCGATGTCGCCGCTGTAGTGGCCGCCGTACAGCTCGGCCCGCAGCGGCGCGAAGCGCGCCACGGCATCGGCGATGTCGATGCCGGCGGAAAGCTTCGTCAGGTGCGCTCCGCCGACCTGGATCGCGCCGACATTGAAGGAACCGTGCGCGCGCAGCGGCTTGAGCAGGTCCACCGGCAACTCGATGGGCTGCGCGGCCGAGGGTGCCGCTGCCTTGGCGGGCGACGCGCTCGGTGGAGGCTGGTAGCGATCCAGGTTGATCTGGTCGAGCCCGAGCGCGAAATCCATGCCGCCATCGTGCGTATCGTAGGCGAAGCGGCCGGTGAGTTTCGAATCATCCAGTGCCAGCTGCAGGTCGCCGAGCCGCGCAACCGTTCCCTGCCATGCGTAGGTGCCCTGCGCGGCGAAACGGGCGAGCACGGCACCATCGCGCGTCACCGGTGGCGCGATGCCGAGCTGCTTGAACAGCGCCCGTGGCGCGAGCGGCGCGAGCACGAAGCTGCCCGCGAGCGCGGGCGCATCGAGCAGCTTCTCGCCGCTGATCTGGCCCGTGAGCTTCGCTTCGCCGGCCGCGGCCGTGAAGCTGGTCTTCGCCAGCCTCTGCGCCGCCAGATCCAGGTCCGCCGCGGGCGTGGTGAAGCTCCACACCAGTGGCTGCGGCGCGCCGGCGGGCTGCACACTGCCCTTCAGTTTCAGGTCGCTGAACTGGTAGCGCCGATGGTCCAGGTCCAGCGCCAGCCGGCCTTCCAGCTGCAGCGGCAGTGGCTGCGCACCCGGCGCGGTGATGAGATCGGCGTGCAGCGATATCGGGAAGGCGACTCCCGGCGCGAGGTGGCCGATCGTCACGGCCAGATGATCGGCCACCATGTCCTGGAAGGCGATGCGGCTGTCGGTGATGGCGACGCCGGCCAGGTCCAGGGCCGGCATGCCACCGCCTGCGGTGCTTGCCTGCGCTGGCGCCTTGCTGCCCCAATCCTCCCAGTTGCCCTTGCCCCGGGCGTCCTGCTTCAGCCGCAGGTCCAGCCCGTCGATCTCGACGCGCCCGATCTGCAGCTGCTTGTGCAGCAGCGGCAGCAGCTTCACCGACAGCTTCGCGCGCCGCAGCGTGAGGAAGGGCTCGTTGCCGAAGCCCGGCGGATTGCCCAGAGAGGCCGCTCCGGTCTCGATGGCGATCCACGGAAACACCGCGAGGCGCAGACGGCCCGGCAGCGACAGTTCGCGGCCGGTGGCCTGCTTGACCGCCGCCGTGATGCGATCCTTGTGGGCGTTGGGGTCGAAGAACAGGTAGACCGCCAGCAGCACGGCCGCCGCGACCACGACCAGCGCGCCGATGAGGATGCCGAGGATCTTCAGTACGCGCATGAGGCTAACTCGAAGCCGCTGGGAGGCGGATTTTACCCAAAGCCATTGACGGACGCGCTGCACCAGTTGCGCTGTGTCGCCAGTTGGGCCATCGTTCCCGCAAGAGCATCAGGGAAGTGCCGGGAGGTCTCATGCGACGGGTAGCGCACCTATTGGCTGCATTGACCGCAGGCTTGGCCGCGGCGACAGCTGCCGCCGCGGACCGCCCGGTCATCAGTCCGGTACCCGAGTGGGTCCGGCCAGTCGCCGCCGCCGCCCCCGTCCCGGCCACTGGCGCGGCGGTAATGATCCTGCTAAGCGACGAGCAGGTGCGCTTTGCACCGGACGCGGTCGAGACCTATATTGACCAGCGCATTCGCATCCAGACGCCGCAGGGCCTGCAGGCACTCGGCACCATCGCGATCGCCTGGCAGCCCGACGCCGACATCATCACGGTGCACCACCTGTCCGTGCGGCGCGGCACCCAGGTGCGCGACCTGCTGGCCGGCGGCCAGGATTTCACCGTATTGCGGCGCGAAGACCTGCTGGAACAGGCCACTCTCACCGGCACGCTCACTGCCGTACTGCAACCGGCCGATCTGCAGGTGGGCGACATCATCGAGTTCGCCTACACACGGCGCCATGCCGATCCGGTGGTGCCCGACCGCCCGGACCTGGAACTGGGTTGGGCCAACGCACCGATCCAGACCGTGCACTTCCGCGCCCAGTGGCCGAAGCAGATGGCAATGCGCTGGCAGCTGCGCGATTTCAAACCGGCACTGCAGGAAACCACCAGCGGTGACACACGCGGCATCGAATTTACGCTGGATGGTCCGCAGCCGTTGTTGCAGCCCACCGGTGCGCCGGCGCGCTACACGGCGCTGCGCCGCGTGGAAATCACTTCGTTCCAGTCCTGGCCAGACGTCTCGCGACGCATGGCCTCGCTGTACGTGCAGGCGTCGAAGCTCGCGGTCGGCTCCCCGCTGCACACCGAAGTCGAGCGCATCCGCAGCAGCAACACCGATCCCAAAGCACAGGCCACGGCCGCGCTGCTGCTCGTCCAGGAGCAGATACGTTATGTGCTGCTTGCGATGAACCAGGGCGCACTCGTGCCCGCGACCGCAGACGAAACCTGGCAGCGCCGTTACGGCGACTGCAAAGCCAAGACGGCGCTGCTGCTGGCGCTGCTGCGCGAGCTGGGCATCGATGCCGAGCCGGTGGCGGTGAACAGCGCGATGGGCGACGGAATCGACCGCCAGCTTCCCGGAGTCGGCGCTTTCGACCACGTTCTGGTGCGCGCGCAGATCGGTGGCAAGACTTACTGGCTCGATGGCACGCGTCCCGGCGATCGCAGCCTCGACCGCCTGCAGACTCCCTTCTTCGGCTGGGGGCTGCCGCTCGACACGAAGGGCTCGGAGCTGGTCCGCATCCAGCCCGCACCGCTAAATGAACCGCAACTCGTGCGGCAGATCGACCTCGACGCATCGGCCGGAGTGGACCAGCCCGTGCGCTTCCGGGCGACCGCGGTTTTCCGCGGCGATGGCGCGCTCGCGGTGAAGCTGTCGCAGGACAATCTGGACGCGACACAGCGCGACCAGGGCATGCGCGACTACTGGCGAAACAGGTACGACGGCCTGCAGCTCGGCAAAGTGACGTCCTCCTTCGACGAAAACACCGGCGCCCTCACGTGGACGGCCGAGGGCACGCTGCAGATGGACTGGGACGACAACAACTACCACGAATTCGGCGACATGACCTTGGGCTTCAAGCCCGACTTCAGCCGGCCGGAAGGCACGGATACGGAAGCCCCCTATGCCGTTTCGTATCCGGAGTACACGGTCAATCGCGTGAGGGTGAAGTTGCCGACCGGCAACCGGGAATTCAGCATTTACGGCGACAACATCGACAAGACGGTCGCCGGCCGGGAATACCGGCGCAGCGCGCAACTGGCAAATGCCGTGTTCACGGCCGAATCCTCCGAACGTTCGATTGTTCCGGAGATCTCTGCGAAAGATGCGCACGCTGCCGAAGCGGTACTGCGTGAGATCTACAAGAATGGACTGTACATCCAGAAGCCGCGGCCGTTGCCCTCCGCGGCCGAACTGCAGCAGCAGGCGGGCAAAACGCTCAGTTCGGCAGATGACTACATCGGGCGCGGCAGCGACATGCTGGAGCGCTCGATGTACGAACCCGCGGTCACTGAATTCACCAACGCCCTGAAGCTGGAGCCGAACAACACCGTCGCCCTTGATAATCGCGCACTGGCCTATATCGGCCTCAAGCGCACCGATGAGGCTCGCGTCGACCTGCGCAAGGCGCTCGAGCTGGATCCCAAGGACACTTCTGCACTGGGCAACCTCGGCGAAATGGCGTTGGGCGACGGCCACACCGCCGAAGCCATCGACTTGCTGAGCCGGTCACTGGCGATCAAGGATGGCGTCTGGGCCCGCGACCAGCGTGCAACCGCTTATCTGGCCGCCAACGACGTCGAACATGCCGCGCAGGACCTGATCGCCATGATCCGTGCCGATCCGAATCAGGTCGGCAGCTTCGAGGCTCACGCCGCGAACCTGATGAGTCGTAACCGTCGCGATGACGTGAATGTGCTTGCACAAGCGGTACTGGAGGCCCATGCAGGCCCGGAAAACGGCGTGGCCATTGCCGCGGATCTTTATCGCATCAGCGGCGCCTGGGATCGGGCGCACCCCATATTGGATGATGCAATAAGCAAGGCCCCGAGCCCGGAACTGTATTTCCTGCGAGCGAGTGTCTCCAGCGACGCCGATCGCATGAGGGATCTCGACGCAGCCATCAAGCTCGATCCCAAGTACTTGCCTGCCCTGTTCCAGCTCGCCGTCCTGCAGCTTGCCCTTGGGAAATATACGGACGTATTGAAAACCGTCGATCAGCTGGAGGCGACCTCTCCGCCCACTCTGGATTCGCACTCAATTCGCGCCGGGGCGCTTGCCGGGGTGGGCAGAATCGCGGACGCGGAACACGAATATGCCGCGGTGCGCGCGCTTGCCAAAACTCCGGCGCAACTCAGTGAACTGTGCTGGAACGAAGCTATCCATTCCGACTCTGTTCTGGAAGACGCCTTGAAGGACTGCGACGCTGCCCTTGCCGCCTCACCCGGAACCGCAACCATCCTCGGCCACCGGGGCTTTGTGCTGCTGAAGTCGAAACGCTATGCCGAAGCCATTGCCACATACGATGCTGCTCATATCACAGACGCCGGAAGAGCAGATCAGGCTGCAATTCTCTTCGGGCGAGGCATTGCAAAGCTGCGTCTGGGCAGGAACGAGGAAGGCGAAGCCGACATGAACTCCGCCCGCAACATACTGTCGGTGATAGAACAGGTCTTTGCCGTTCAGTTCGGCATACGGCGCTGAGGACCGGAACGCGATAACCTTGGGGGGCCGACCCGATACAGCAGCCCACCCTTGCCTCAACCCCAATCCGCCGACCTCCTCCGCCACCGCACCTTCCTGCTCTATTTCAGCGGCCGGCTGTTCTCGAATTTCTCGCGGCAGATCGTCGCGGTGGCCGTGGGGTGGCAGGTATACCTGCTCACCAACAGCGCCTTCCACCTCGGCATGATCGGGCTGGTGCAGTTCGTGCCGGCACTGCTGCTGACCTTCCATGGCGGCCACGTGGCCGACCGCCACGAGCGCAAGCGCATCGTGCAGCTGTGCCAGTGGGCCGAAGGCATCGCGGCCTCGTACCTGGCATGGCGCAGCTTCACGGGCGCGATCACGGTATTCGACATTTATCTCGCCGCGGCGGTCTTCGGCGCCGCGGCGGCCTATGAGCGCCCGGCCGGCGCGGCGATGCTGCCGAACCTGGTGCCCCCCACGCTGCTGCAGCAGGCCACGGCGATGGCGGCCGGCTCGCTGCAGGTGGCCACCATCGGCGGGCCGGCGCTGGGCGGCTTCCTGTTCGCGTATTCCGCCGGCATCACCTATGCGGTGATCGCGGCCTTCTGGCTGCTCGCCGGCATCCTCAACGGCGCACTGCCGGCGCAGCACGTGGAGACGAAGCACGAGGCACCGACACTGCGCACGCTGTTCGCCGGCGTGCACTTCGTGCGCGGCAATCCCACGGTGCTGGGCACGATCTCGCTGGACCTGTTCGCGGTGCTGCTGGGCGGCGCCACGGCGCTGCTGCCGATCTACGCGAAGGACATCCTGCACACCAGCGCCTGGGGGCTGGGCGTACTGCGCGCCGCGCCGGCCATCGGCGCGCTGGTGACCACCTACTTCCTGGCGCGCCGCCCGCTGTCGCGCCGCGTGGGCATGCGCATGTTCCAGGCGGTGATCGTGTTCGGCGTTGCCACGGTGGTGTTCGGGCTGTCGCGCGACATCTGGCTGACGCTGGGCTCGCTGATCGTGATGGGCGCGGCCGACCAGGTGAGCGTGGTCATCCGCCTGTCGCTGGTGCAGCTTGCCACGCCAGACGACATGCGCGGCCGCGTCAGCGCCATCAACTTCCTGTTCGTGAACGCCTCGAACCAGCTGGGCGAGTTCGAGAGCGGCCTGACGGCCAGCTGGTGGGGGGCCGTGCCCGCCACCATCATCGGCGGCGCGGGCAGCGTGCTGATCGCGCTGCTGTGGATGCGCCTGTTCCCCACGCTGCGGGATGTTGAAAAGCTGGCCTGAGGCATAGAATCGGCCTCCCTAGTCTTTTCCACCGGGGGATGTGCCATGTGCGACCAGGATTACGCGAATCAACTGCTGCCCGGCGCGCTGTCGCGCCGCGAGTTCGGCAAGCTCGGCCTTGGCGCGGGTTTTGCGGCGCTGCTGCCGCGCGCCGCCGACGCCGCGGAAGTCACGGAGTCCCACGTGGACATCCGCACGCCGGATGGCACCTGCGATGCGCACTTCGTGCATCCGGTCGCCGGCGCGCACGCCGCAGTGCTGGTGTGGCCGGACATCTTCGGCCTGCGTCCCGCGTTCGAGACCATGGGCAAGCGCCTGGCGGAATCCGGCTATGCGGTACTCACCGTGAACCCCTTCTATCGCCAGCAGAAGGCGCCGACCTCAACCAGCACCACCTTCAACCAGGGCATGATGCAGATGATGAATGCGCTGACGGCCGACGGCGAGGTGCGCGATGCGCAGGCCCTGATCGCCTGGCTCGATACGCAGAAGGCGGTCGACACAAAAAAGAAGATCGGCACCACCGGCTACTGCATGGGCGGCCCGTTCGTGCTGCGCACCGCCGGTACCGTGCCGGGGCGCGTCGGTGCCGCGGCCACCTTCCATGGCGCCAGCCTCACCACGAAGAATCCGGACAGCCCGCACCTGCAGATCGCGAAGTCGAAGGCCAGCTACCTGATCTGCATCGCCGACAGCGACGACCAGAAAGACCCCACTTCCAAGGACATCCTGAACAAGACCTTCGAAGACGCGAAGCTGCCGCACGAGGTCGAGGTGTACAAGGGCGCACAGCACGGCTGGTGCGCCATCGACACGCAGGCCTACAACAAGGATCTGGCCGAGAAGGCCTGGGCGCGCCAGCTGGCGCTGTTCAGCAAGGCGCTGGCCTAGCGCGGCGGCGCGGCGCGCAGCAGCGTCAGCGTGAAGCCGGCCCAGGGCACGGTGCCGGCCGTGGCGTTGCGGCTCACACCGGCCGAGACATCCACGCCCACATGTGTCGCCGGCTTCAGGCCCAGGGTGAGGCCGGCGCTTTTGGTCTTGTCGCCGGTCACGGCATCGCGCTGCCACTGCAGGTCGCCGGTCAGCGTGTAGCCGGCGATCTGCCGGCCCAGCACGCCGGAGAATTCGCGGTCGGGCGCGCCGGCCGCCTGCGTGGCCACCGAGCCGATGAGCTGCGCCAGCCGCGGAAAGCGCACGGTGCTGCTTGCTGCCAGCGCCTGGCGCGCGCGCTCCACGCTCTGGCCATAGTCGTAGCGCAGGAAGCGCACGCCGGAGTTCCATGTCTCCCCGAAGTACGACAGGTCCGCGCCGAAGCCGGTGCCCGCGAAATCCACGTCCTTGTCGCGAGGCTGGCCCAGCAGCGTCGTGGTGTAGGTGACGCGCATGTCGCGGTGGGTGACCAGCGCGCTCAGCGCAATGCCGGAATCGCCCAGCCAGCCCAGCTCGCCGTGCAACGTCGTGGAGCGCAGCACGCCGGAATCCGTCCAGCGCTCGGCAGAGGCGTCGGCGATGATGGGCCCGGCATCCAGGTCCGCCGAAACCTCGAAGCTGTTGCCCGAGAGTTCATCCGACCCTTGCCTGGTCGTGCTGGAGCCGATGCCGGCGCCCAGCGTCAATGCCTCGGTCGGCGAGAAACGGCCGTGCAGGTCGATCGAACGACCGTGGTCGGTGTCGAGCAGGCCGCCCAGCGAGATGGAATCGGCCCAGGCCGGGAGCATCGCCATGCCCAGCAGCAGTCCCCAGGATCGCCTGAACATGTCCGGATTCTGTCTCCCCGGACGGGCACTGACAACGCCGGCCGCCGGGGCGGATTGACAACCGCGACGGCGCAGCCCATATGTCACATGGGGGAGGCGTGGCGTCAACGACACCTTCCGCGGCACGTTATCCTCGGGGTGGCATTGCCCTACTGCGAAGGTCTTGTTTTGTCGGCACCGAAGGATGAGACCCGGCGTGAGCTCAACCGCTTTCTCGCCGAAGTGGAAGGCAAGGCATTCCGGATCGCCCGCATTGTGCTGCGTCACGATGAGGACGCGCTGGACGCCGTGCAGGACGCCATGCTGCAGCTGGCGCGGCGCTATGCGGCGCGGCCACCGCAGGAATGGCGGCCGCTGTTCTACCGGATACTGGAGAACCGCATCCGCGACCTGCAGCGCCGCAGAATGGTGCGCAACCGGGTAATGTCCCTGCTGCCCTGGCGGCGGGACGAGAACGAGGAAGCGCCCGATCCGGTTGCCGATGCCCCGGACCAGGCGCCGGGACCGGCCGATCAGGTCGAGGGCATGGGTGTGCTGGCCGCGCTGGAGGGGGCGCTGGCCCGGCTTCCGGCCCGGCAACGCGAGGCCTTCCTGCTGCGGAACATGGAAGGCCTGGACGTCATGCAGACCGCCGCGGCGATGGGTTGCAGCGACGGCAGCGTGAAGACACATTATTTCCGCGCGGTGCAGGCGCTGAAGGAACAACTGGGTGAGTTCTGGACATGAACATGAACCATGAGACGACCGAATTCGAGCGGCGCGCGGCCGAACTGCTGCGCGCCAGCGCCGCGGGGCTGGATGGCGCCACCCGCGCGCGCCTGGCGCATGCCCGGACGGCGGCGCTGCAGCCGGCGGCCCGCACCCCCGGCTGGCTGGAATTCCGCTACCTGGCCCCCGTCGGCGCCGTGGCCGCCGCCACCCTGGCCACCGTGCTGCTGTTATCCCCGGGCAAGCCGGTGGCGCCGGTCAACGACGGAACGGGCTCGGCGTTGTATGACATGGACCTGCTCTCCGATGCCGAGGCCTTCGACATCGCCCAGGAGCCGGACCTGGGCTTCATCGAATGGGCGGCGGCGCAGGGCGAAGGAACTGGCGGCTGAGCATGCGACGTGCCTGTGTTGCGGCCCTGCTGGCGGGCATGGCCACCGGTGCGGTACAGGCCGCCGAGCCGAAGGCTCCGCCGCCCGTGCATGGCAAGGCGGAGCCGGTCGACGCGGAACTGCTGGAATTCCTGGGTTCGGTGGACACGGAAGACGAAGAGTGGCGGGAGTATCTGGAGAACCGACCGATCCGGAGCGCGGCGGGCAAGCCGGCGGAACAGAAGGCGCCGCCAGCGTCCGGCCAGCCGGATCCGAAAAAGCAGGAGCCGAAGCAGGAACAGAACCAGGATCAGGATCAGGTGAAGAAGCCATGAAAGCGTTCATCGTCGTCGGCATGCTGGCCATCGGCGGCCCCGTACTGGCCGCCGGCGCTGCCGCGCCTGCCGCGAGTGCGCAGGCCGACATCAGCTGGTCCAGCCTTTCGCCCGGCCAGCAGCAGCTGCTGGAACAGTTCGAGTCCACGTGGGATCAGCTGCCGCCGCAGCGCCGCTTTGCGCTGGCGCACGGCGCCGAGCGCTGGCTCGCGATGAACCAGGATGAACGCAAGGCGGCGCGCGACCGTTTCGGCAAGTGGCGGGCGCTTTCCAAGGACCGGCGCGACCTGATCCGCGAGCGCTGGAGCGAGTTCCAGAGCCTGCCGCCCGACCAGCAGGCCCGCATCCGCGCCGACTACAGCGAATACCGGCGCCTGTCGGCGGACCGGCGCGCCGAGCTGCGCAAGCAGTGGCAGCAGAAGTCGGTGGCCGAGCGGCAGCAGTTACTGCACGACCTGCGCGAGCAGCGCCGCCAGCTGCGCCGCGACGGCGACTGACCGCCCGTCAGCGCAGCGCCGCCTCCAGCGCGGCCTCGATCACCGGCTGCATGAGCTTGTACCCGGCCGCGTTGGGGTGCAGTCCGTCGCCGGTCAGCTCCGGGCGCAGCAGTCCGTCGGCACCCACCGTGGCGGCGTGGTAATCGGCAAAGCCCGCGCCCGCCTCGCGCGCATAGGATTTCAGCCAGGCATTGAGCAGCAGGATGTCCGCCGGCGGCCGCTGGCGTGTCTGGTTGACCGGACCGCCGCCACGTTCCGGCGGGGCGGTCTTCGCGTCGGTGACCGGCGTCAATGCACACAGCACGACGCGGATGCCATGCACCTTCGCCAGCTCCACCATCGCCATGATGTTCTGCTGCACCATGGCCAGCGTCTGCGGGCCGTTGTTGCCGGCGATGTCGTTGGTGCCGGCGAAGATCGCCACCGCCGCAGGCCGCAGCGCGATGACGTCCGGATAGAAGCGCACCAGCATCTGCGCGGTGGTCTGGCCGCCGATGCCGCGATTCACGTACGGCTTGCCGGGAAAACCCGCGGCCAGATCCCAGCCGTCGGTGATCGAATCACCCATGAACACCACGCGGCCGCGCGGCACGGGCTGCTGCATCAGTTCGCGATTGGCCTGCGCGTAGCGGCCGAGCTGGTTCCAGTCGGCAAGCTGCTCGGTGAGGCGCTGCGCATTGCCAAGCAGGCAGCAACCGGCCGGCCGCTGCGGCGCGAATTCCCCGACCAGCTGCGCATGTGCCGGCGCTGCCAGCACCGCGACCGCCGCCATCGCGGGCAGAATCCGTGCGATTCGCGACATGGCTCTCCCTCCTTCCGTCGGGTGCGCATGGTACACTGCGCGCCGTCCTGCCGGATCGCGACCGGTCTTCCCATTGACCGGGTTCGGTATCGCGAGCCGCAACTCCCAAAGGCTACTGATGAATTTTTCCGATCTCGGGCTCCGGCCCGAGCTGGTGGCGGCTGTCACCGAGAAAGGCTATTCGACCCCCACTCCCATCCAGCAGGCCGCGATCCCGGCGGTGCTCGCGGGCCGCGACGTGCTGGCCGGCGCGCAGACTGGCACCGGCAAGACGGCCGGCTTCGTGCTGCCCATCCTGCAGAAGCTGCAGGCACGCAGCGGCACGGCACCGCGCGCGCTGATCCTGACGCCCACCCGTGAACTGGCGGCGCAGGTCGCCGAGAGCGTGCGCCACTATGGCAGGCACACCGGCCTGCGCTCCGAGGTGATCTTCGGCGGCGTCTCCGAACGGCCGCAGATCGCCTCACTGCGCAGCGGCTGCGACATCCTCATCGCCACGCCTGGCCGGCTGCTGGATCTTGCCAACCAGAAATTCGTGTCGCTGGCCGAGGTCGGCATCTTCGTGCTCGACGAGGCCGACCGCATGCTCGACATGGGCTTCATCCACGACATCAAGCGCGTGCTCGCCCTGTTGCCCAAGCAGCGCCAGAACCTGCTGTTCTCGGCCACCTTCTCCGACGAGATCAAGTTGCTGGCGGACGGCCTGCTGGATAATCCCGCGCTGATCGAGGTCGCGCGCCGCAACGCCGCCGCCGACACCGTGGAGCAGAAGGTCTATCCGGTGGACCGCGAGAAAAAGCGCGCGCTGCTTGCCCATCTCATCCGCGAGGGCAACTGGTTCCAGGTGCTGGTGTTCACGCGCACCAAGCATGGCGCGAACCGGCTGGCCGAGCAGCTGGACAAGGACGGCATCCCGGCGCTGGCGATCCACGGCAACAAGAGCCAGGGCGCGCGCACCCGCGCGCTGGCCGAATTCAAGAGCGGCAAGC
>DATJXQ010000053.1:0-4351 GCA_035500015.1 Steroidobacteraceae bacterium | reverse complement strand
CCCGTTGCGCCCACCGAGGCGGCCATCGCGCTTTCCATCCTGTTCCTGGCCCGGGAGGCGCTGGTGCACGACAGTGCTTCGGTGGCGTATCGTTACCCGGTGGTGATCAGCGCCATCTTCGGCCTGCTGCATGGCCTGGGTTTCGCCGCGGCGCTGGGCGAGGTGGGGTTGCCGGATCGCGAGATTCCCTGGGCGCTGCTGTTCTTCAATGTCGGCGTGGAGGCGGGTCAGCTGACCTTCATCCTCGTGGTCGCAACCATGTTTGCGCTGGCGCGCCGCATCCTGGCATCGGGACGTATTGCCACGTGGCTGGACCTGCATGGCCGTGTGGCGGCGGGCTACCTGATCGGCATACCCGCGGCGTTCTGGTTGTGGCAGCGCATCTGAAGGAGAACACCATGAGAGCCGGATGGATTGCGCTGCCGTGCCTGCTGGCCGCCACTGCCGCCGCGCAGGAATCCACCCCGGGCGGCCAATGGCTGAGCTACAACAACGGCCTGCACGGGCAGCGCTATTCGCCGTTGCAGCAGATCGACGCCACGAACCTCGCGCGGCTCGGCGAGGTGTGCCGTGTGCAGATCGACGGGCCCGGTTCCTTCCACGCCGGCATGGTCGTGCAGGGCGATACGATCTACACCACCACCTCGCGCGAGACCGTGGCACTGGACGCCACCAGCTGCCAGCTGCGCTGGAAGTACGACTACACGCCGGAGGAAGAGCGCTGCGGCGGCTCGAATCGCGGCGTGGCGCTGGCTGATGGCCGCGTGTTCCGCGGCACCTGCGATGGCCGGCTGATCGCGCTCGATGCGGCCACCGGCAGGTTGCTGTGGAAGGATGTCATCGCCGCGCCGCAGCTGGGCGAAGGCACCGTTGCGGCGCCGTTGGCCTGGCAGGGCGTGGTGTACATGGGCATCGGCGGCAGCGAGTCCGGCGTGCGCGGCCGCGTGGTGGCCTTCGATGCCGCCACCGGCCGCGAGCTGTGGCGCTTCAACACCATTCCGCTGGGCAACGAGATCGGCGCGTCGTCCTGGAAGAAGCCCGAAACCGCGAAGACCGGCGGTGGCGGGGTGTGGGGCGTGATGTCGCTGGATGTCAGCACGGGCGAGCTGTTCGTACCGGTGGGCAATCCATGGCCGGACATCGACAAGGGTTATCGTCCCGGCGACAACCTGTTCACCAATTCGGTGGTGGTGCTGGACGCGCGCACCGGCGCGCTGAAGTGGTGGCACCAGGTCTCGCCCGGCGACTGGATGGACCTGGACATCGTCGCCGCGCCGGTGCTGTATCGCGTCGGTGCCGCGCGCGACCTGATGGCCATCGGCGGCAAGGATGGCCACGTCACCGTGGTCGATCGCGACACGCACCAGCGCGTGTTCCGCACGCCCGTGACAACAGTTGAAACCATCCCGGAAAATCCGCCACCCGGCGGCGCGCGCATGTGCCCCGGTTACGCCGGTGGCGTGGAATGGAACGGCCCGGCGCTCGACCGGCTGAACGGCCAGCTCATCGTCGGCGCGGTGGACATCTGCTTCAAGGTCACGCCGGGCCCGCCGAAGCAGTACGTGCCCGGCGCGGTGGAGTTCGGCGGCACCGTCGAGCCCGATGGCGATGCCACGGGCTGGATCACCGCGCTGGACGCGCAGAACGGCGCGGTGCGCTGGAAGTACCACGCCGACAAGCCCGTGGTGGCCGGCATCACGCCCACCGCCGGCGGCATCACCTTCGCCGGCGATCTCGGCGGCAACCTGCTGGTGTTCGACAGCAAGAGCGGCAAGCTGCTGCGCAAGACCGCGGTCGGTGGCGCGATGGCTGGAGCAATCGCCACCTACGATGTCGGCGGCCGGCAGTACGTGGCGTTCAACGCCGGCAATGTGTCCCGCAATGCCTTCGGCGACCTGGGCCTGCCCAGCGTGGTGATCATGACGCTGGATCCGGGCAAGCCTGCGGTGGTACGCAACATCGCCACTGCGGGCGGCAGCGCCGCGGAGCTGGGCCAGCGTCTTTACGGGCAGGTGTGCCAGTCCTGCCATGGCGCCGACGGCAACATGATCGCCGACCACAAGCTGGGCAATCTTGCGGCGCGTCGCGACCTGGCTTCCACCATCGAATACATCAAGAAGCCCAGGCCGCCGATGCCCGCGCTGTACCCGCAGCTGCTGGACGAGCGCAGCGTGGAGGCAGTAGCGGGTTGGGTGCAGCAGCAGCTGCGTTAGCAGAAGGTCTATCCCGCGGCGCGGGTCGGGGCGCGCCGGTACAACGGCAGGATCAGTCGCCGCCAGGCCAGTGCCAGGCCGCTGTACGCGAGGAAGCAGGCGGCCAGTGAGGCAAGCCCGGCGATGGTCTGGCCGGCGAGGCCGTACTGCTCGCCGGTGTGCACGAAGCGCAGCCAGCTGCGCGTGCGTTGGCCGGGACTTTGCGCGCTCGCCTGCGCCGGTGGCGCGGCGATCACGTGCGCATCCGCCGTGCTCAACGTCAGTGTGCGGCGCGGCGCGCGGCGCGCGGCGGATTTCAACTCCAGCGTGACGTCGACATGGTCGCCAGGCAGCTGCAATGGCAGCGTGATGCGCTGCCAGCCGGCGTCCTGCGCCATCGCCGTATCCAGCAGCTGCTGCAGGCTCGCGCCTGGCGCGGTTGCTTCGCCACCCGGAGCCGGGTCGCTGCCGCGCCGCCGCTGTCCGCCTTCGCCGGCCGGCGGGCCCGTGCGCTGCGGCGCCTGCTCTCCATAGGCCGCGTACACCAGCCGGTTGGCCCACGGGTACGACATCACCACGCCGGAAAGCGCGATCAGGAACAGCGGAATGAATGCCCACAGGCTGAACACATGGTGCCAGCTGAAGTCGCGCACCTTGCCGTTCACGTACTTCGTGCGCAGCAGCACCAGCCCGCGCAGCGTGCGCCAGCGCCACACCGCGGGCAGCCAGAGATAGATGCCGCTGGCGATGAGGAACAGGAACAGCAGGTTGGCCGCATCGATCAGCGTCGCGCCGGCGCCGCGTGCATCCCCGCCCATCCACCTGTGCAGCCGCTCGACCTTGCCGAAGAAGGCGCGGCGGCCGGTGGTGGCATCGGCCAGCGCCGCGCCGGTGTACGGATCGAGCAGTGCGATGTCGTCGCGGCCCGCGCTGACTGCGACGGGCGCACGGGGATCGGCGTCGAACACCAGGCTCAGGCGTCCGCCGGAGGCGGCCTGTGCACGGGCCCGCGCCGCGAGTGCATCCGCAGTGAGGCGCGGGGTGCCGGGCGCCGCGAGGCTGTAATTGCTGCGCGCGGCACTGTCGATGAGCTGATGCTCGTAAGCCAGCAGCACGCCGGTCGCCGACATCAGCAGGATGACGAGGCCGGCGCATACCCCGCAGCCGAGATGAATCCAGAACAGGATGCGGCGGAACAGTGAACCGGGGACGGTGCTCAATGCGGGTGCTCCAGGTCGAGATCGAGAATGATTTGCAACTGCATTTATTTGAGCATGGCGTCAGTGAGGCCCGCAAGCCTGTTTACGAGGGGTCACCGCCACTGATTCGTGGTGGATTGTGCCGAAGGCTGTACGGATATACAGTTTCCGGGTGAGCAAGCGGATTCCAGCGGAAGGGTTCAAGGGACGCGGGGCGCTGGCCAATCCCGCCAACCGTTTTGACCAGATGCACACCGAGCTGGTGGACGACGGCTGGTTCCAGGACGAGGCAGCCGCGAGCATCGCCACGGAGCTGCGCGTCGATGCCACGCGCGGCATCATCGCGCGCAACGATTCGCCGGACATTCCCTTCGAGCAGTCCATCAATCCTTATCGAGGCTGCGAGCATGGCTGCGTTTTCTGTTTCGCCAGGCCCTCGCACGCCTACCTTGGCCTTTCCCCTGGTATCGATTTCGAGACGAAACTTGTCTACAAGCCCACGGCCGCCGCGCTGCTGCGCGAGGAGCTCGCCAAGCCGGGTTACGTCTGCAGGCACATCAGGATGGGTTCCAACACCGATCCTTACCAGCCGGTCGAACGGCAGCTGCGCATCACGCGCTCCATTCTCGAGGTGCTGGCCGAGACGCATCATCCCGTGGCCATCACCACGCGCAGCACGCTGCTGCTGCGTGACATCGACCTGCTGGCGCCGATGGCGGCGCAGGGCCTGGCCAGTGTCGTCTACAGCATCACCACCTTCGACCATGACCTGAAACGGCGGCTGGAGCCGCGCTCGGCCGCGTCGCTGGCGCGGCTGGCCGCGGTACGCGAGCTGCGCGCGGCCGGCATTCCGGTCGGCGTGCTGGCCGCGCCGCTGATTCCGGCCGTCAACGACAGCGAACTGGAAGAGATACTCGAGCGTTCCGCCGCGGCCGGCGTCCTGCACGCGGGCTACACATT
>DATJXQ010000052.1:0-7331 GCA_035500015.1 Steroidobacteraceae bacterium | reverse complement strand
CAGGCGGTACTCGGTGATGCCCTCCACCTCGGTGAATTTCACCGGCGGCGGCGGCCCGGCCTTCGCGGAGGCCGCCGCCGGCGGCGCGGCGTTCGCGGTGGCCGCGGCCGGCGCGGCCGCACTGGCAACCGTCGCGGCCAGCAGGCCAAGAATTGCACTGCAGAAGATGCGGATCGGCATGCGCGGCTTCATGAGGCCACTCCATTCGTATCGGGCCTGCCATGGGACATGAAGGGACCGGGACGGTCAAGCCGGATCCGGGCCGGGAAGCGGCCGGTCTGCGAAACGCCCCCTTGCCAGCGTGGCACGGCCTCTGGTACACCTGTCAGCATGAATTCCGGACGGTATTACTTCTGGCAGTACTCTTTCGTTCCAGCCGACAAGGCGGAAGGACTGGGCACGCGCTAGACGCGAAACCGCAAGGACCCACGAAAACCGCCAGATGCCCTGGCGGTTTTTTTTTGCACGAGGAGTGGACCGTGACTGTCAGTACCGACGACCTGCGCATCCGCACGATGCAGGAGCTGATGACCCCGGCGCAGCTGCTGGCTGACTGCCCGCGCGATGACGCGGCCACGGCCACCGTGACCGGCGCGCGGGCCGCCGTGCAGAAGATCCTGCGCGGCGAGGACGACCGGCTGGTGGTGGTTATCGGGCCATGCTCGATACACGATCCGGTTGCCGCGATGGACTATGCGCGCCGCCTCGCCGCCGAGCGGGCGCGGCTGGCCGGCACCCTCGAGGTCGTGATGCGCGTGTATTTCGAGAAACCGCGCACCACGGTGGGCTGGAAGGGCCTGATCAACGATCCGGACCTGGACGGCAGCTTCAACATCAACCGCGGCCTGCACCTGGCGCGCCAGCTGCTGCTCGACGTGAACCGCCTCGGGCTGCCCGCGGGCTGCGAGTTCCTCGACATCATCACGCCGCAGTATTTCGCCGACCTGGTGGCCTGGGGCGCCATCGGCGCGCGCACCACCGAGAGCCAGGTGCACCGCGAGATGGCCTCCGGACTCTCCTGCCCGGTGGGCTTCAAGAACGGCACCGACGGCAACGCGCGTATCGCCATCGACGCGGTGCAGGCGGCTTCGCATCCGCATCATTTCCTGGCCGTGACCAAGGGTGGCAAGAGCGCCATCGCCGCCACCACGGGCAATGCGGACTGCCACGTGATCCTGCGCGGCGGCAAGACGCCGAACTACGACGCTGCCAGTGTCGCGGCGGTGTGTGAGCAGCTGGCCGCGGCCGGGCTCGCCCCGCGCGTGATGGTGGACGCCAGCCACGGCAACAGCAGCAAGAAGCCGGAGAACCAGCCGCTGGTGGCGGCCGACATCGGCGCGCAGATCGCCGGTGGCGGCGCGCGCATCGCCGGGGTGATGGTGGAAAGCTTTCTGGCGGCGGGACGGCAGGACCTGCTGCCAGGCAGGCCGCTCACCTACGGCCAGAGCATCACCGACGGCTGCATCGACTGGCAGACATCGGTGGGCGTGCTGGATACATTGGCCGCCGCGATGGCGGCGCGCCGCAAGCTCAAGCAGGCGGCGTAAAGCCCTCAGCCGCGGCGCGCCACGCCGACCAGTCCGGGGCACTCGCCACGCACCGGATCCGACTCCGGCAGCGCCGCGCAGATCTTGCCCCAGCGCTGCGCCAGCACCTGCAAAGTGGCCGTGTGCTGCGTATCGGCCGCCCACTTGATGAGCGCGGCATCGAGCTTGTCGAGCCGCGCCCGCGCCCGTGCATGGATGCGATCCGGCCCGTCGAGCTCGCCCAGCACCTCGAGCGAGGCGGCACGGATGCGCGGCTCGTCCTGCGGGCTCATGCGCAGCAGTCCCGCCACGTACAGCGCGCCCCACTGGAAGCGCGTGGCGGGCCCGCTCGATTCGCGATACGCCCGCTCGAGCAACTGCAGTGCCTGCGCCTTGTTGCCTTCCTGCTCGTCGAGGTCCGCCAGGTCGGCCAGGTAGTAGTACGGCGTCTTCGAGGTGCCGATCTCCTGCTCCAGCAGCGCGCGCAGCCGCGCCTTGTCGTCCAGGTAGGTGAGCACCCATTCGGCGGAGTTGACCACGCCGGCGCGCGTGTCCGGATCGTAGTCGCGGGCCAGCCAGGCATCGAGCGTGGCACGCGCCTGCGCGGCGACGGCCGCGGGAATCCTGCCCTGCGGATCCAGCGATTTGGCCGCGAGCAGCCGGCCGGCGGCCGAGTCCAGCCGCGTGCTGTCGCCGTAGCGGGCGTCATGCTCGATGGCATCCATCAACGCGAACCAGTCGGTGCGCAGCGCGGCCACCGCCGCCGGCCGCACCAGCCGCGCCACGACGAAGTAGTCCTCGCCCAGCGCCAGCACGGCATCGCCGGACCGCAGCGCGCGCGCATGATCGGCCAGCAGCGCGGCAACCGCGTCGAGCAGGCCGGCGAGCCGCGCGCTGGCCGGCCGGCCGGATTCGATGGCCTTGCGCTCGGCGCCGGCGGCCAGATTCGCGGCCGTCAGCGTGAGCCGGTCGCGTTCGGCGACGGCCGCCGGCGGACAGCGTGCGGCCGCCAGCTGCAGCATGGCGCTCAGCTGCGCCGGCTGCTCGCGCGGATCCAGGTCCCAGCCATTCCAGGCCAGCCGGCGGCAATCCCCATCGCTCAATGCCGTGGCATTGCCGGCGCGCAACCCCGCCAGCAGCTCCGGCAGCGGACGGACACTGTCCAGCGCGAGGTCGAGTATGCCGGCGTAGCTGGCCAGATCCCCGCCGCCGGCGATCCGCGCCATCTCGCGGCGGTCGGCGGTCAGCACCAGCACGGTCGGATAGCCCAGCACGTGGAACGCTTCGCCGGCGCGCTGCGCGCCGGGCGCATCGCCATCCAGGTGCACGGCCACGAACTGGCGCAGCTTTTCCTGGAAATCGCGGCGCGAAAACACCTGGGCCCGCAGGTCGTGGCAGGGCGGACACCAGCTGGCGCCCCAGTACAAAAATACCAGCCGGTGCTGCGCGGCCGCAGCGGCGAAAGCCGCATCCACGCTGCCATCGAACCAGGCGATGCCATCGGCATGCGCTGCCGGCGACGCCGGAGCCGCGGGCGGCGCCGCGCGCTGGCAGGCGACCGCGCCGAGCGCCGCGGCGAGGCAGAGGAAAGCGATACGGCGCGCGCGCTTCTCCATGGGCCATCGAGCCTACCCGGGTCGACGGCCATTTCATACGGCGATTTCCTACAGTGTCGCGGCGACGCGTTGCGGTAGGCTTGCTGGCCTGTCCGTCATGCGGATGTGCCGTTGACCCACCGGATCCCCGTACTGCTTCCCGCCGTGAGCACCAGCATGCTTTCCACCGCACCCGCCGACAACGCCGCCCCGGTCGCCAATCCTTTTGCCGAGCCCAGTCCGCTGCCCTTCGACTATCCGCAGTTCGACCGCATCCGCGACAGCGATTTCGCGCCGGCCTTCGACGCGGGCATGGCGGAACAGATGGTCGAGGTGCGGCGCATCGCGGACAGCCCCGCCGCCCCTACCTTCGAAAACACGCTGGTGGCGCTGGAAAAAAGCGGCCAGCCGCTGCGGCGGGCGCGCAATGTGTTCGACAACCTGGTCAGCGCCGACACCAACGACGCGCGCAACAAGCTGCGCCAGGACTATGCGCCCCGCTTCGCCGCGCATGAGGATGCCATCGACCTGGATACCCGGCTGTTCGCACGCTTGCAGACGCTGTACTCCGCGCGCGCCGGCCTGGGCCTGGATGCGGAAAGCCGCTACCTGCTGGAACGCTACTACGAGGACTTCGTGCACGCCGGCGCGAAGCTTTCCGCCGCGGACAAGGAGAAGCTCAAGGCATACAACGCCGAACTGGCCGCGCTCACCAGCCGGTTCAGCCAGAACATGCTCGACGAGGTGAATGACTCCGCGGTGGTGGTGAATGAGGTGCGGCAGCTCGACGGCCTGACGCCGGCGCAGATCGCCGCCGCCGCCGCGGAGGCGAAGATGCGCGGACTGGACGGCAAATACGTGCTGACGCTGCTGAACACCACCGGCCAGCCCGAGCAATCCCAGCTCACTTACCGCCCGCTGCGGCAACGCCTGTACGCGGCCTCCGTGGCGCGCGGCAGCCGCGGCGGCAAGTACGACAACACCGCGCTGGTCTCGCGCATCGTGAAGCTGCGCGCCGAACGCGCCGCGCTGCTGGGCTGCGCCAGCCACGCCGCCTGCAAGCTCGAGGACCAGATGGCGCGCACGCCCGGGGCGGTGAACGCCATGCTGCGCCAGCTGGCGCCCCCGGCCGTGGCCAACGCGAAGCGCGAGGCCGCCGAGCTGCAGCAGGTCATCGACCGCGAGGACGGCGGTTTCCAGCTCGCGGCATGGGACTGGGATTTCTACAGCGAGAGGGTGCGCGCGCGGAAGTACGCCTTCGACGAGGCGCAACTGAAGCCTTATCTCGAGCTGTGGAACGTCGAGGAGAACGGCGTGTTCCATGCCGCGAACCTGCTGTATGGCCTGACATTCAGCCGCCGCACCGACCTGCCGGTGTACCAGCCGGACGTGCGCGTGTACGACGTGTTCGACGCCGGCGGCAAGCCGCTGGCCATCTTCATCGCCGACATGTACGCGCGCAAATCCAAGAACGGCGGGGCATGGATGAGCGAGTACGTGTCGCAGTCGAAGCTGCTGGGCAGGCACCCGGTGGTGGCCAACCACCTGAACATCCCCAGGCCGCCGCCCGGCGAACCGACACTGCTGACCTGGGACGAAGTGGTCACCGCCTTCCACGAGTTCGGCCATGCGCTGCACGGCATGCTGTCGGACGTGACCTATCCTTATTTCGCCGGCACCAGCGTGCCGCGCGACTTCGTCGAGTATCCCTCGCAGTTCAATGAGATGTGGGCCGACTGGCCGGCGGTGCTGCAGCACTACGCAAGACACTACCAGACGGGCGCGCCCATGCCGCGCGAGCTGCTGGACAAGGTGGTCGCGGCCGCGAAGTTCAACCAGGGCTTCGCCACCACGGAATACCTGGCCGCAGCCATGCTCGACCAGGACTGGCACCAGCTGCGGCCGGAACAGGTGCCCGCGCCCGCCGACGTGATGGCGTTCGAAAAAAAGTCGCTGGCGGCGGATGGCGTGGATTTCGCGCCGGTGCCACCGCGCTACCATACGCCCTACTTCCGCCACATCCTGGCGGAGGCCGATGGCTATGACGCCGGTTACTACGCCTACATCTGGGCCGAAGTGCTCGACGCCAACACACGCGAGTGGTTCCGGCAGCACGGCGGCGCCACGCGCGCCAACGGCCAGCATTTCCGCGACACGCTGCTGTCACGCGGCGGCAGCGTGGAGGCGATGCAGCTGTTCCGCGATTTCGCCGGCCACGAGCCGCGCATCGAGCCGCTGCTGGAGAAGCGGGGTCTGGCCGCGGCCGCGGCTCCATAGCCATGGCCGCCGCGCGGCTCCCGCATTGGCTGGCCTGCGCGCCGTGGATCGCCGGCCTGCTGCCCGCCGCATTTCCGGCGCAGGCTGCGGACCCGCAACCCTACAAGGTCGAGATCCAGTCCACCGACAGCTCCCTCGACGCGGCGCTGCAGGCCAGCTCGGACCTGGTGACCCTGCGCAAGTCCGCGCCGGCGGGCCCATTCGCGCTGATCGGCCGCGCGCGCGCCGACATCGACCGCCTGAAGACCGTGCTGGAGAGCGCCGGCTACTACCAGGGGAACATCAGCATCACCATCAACGGCATGGAACTGGAAGACCCGGCGCTGGGCGCGAGCCTGGATGCCGCGCCCGCCGGCAAGGACGCCGCAGTGAAGGTCACCTGCGCCACCGGGCCGCGCTTCACGCTGCGGCACGTAGACATCGACGGCGAGCTGCCGGACGGCGTGCACGGGCAGCTCGGGCTGAAGGAAGGCGATCCGGCCATCGCCGCGGACGTGCTGGCCGGCGGCGAGCGCCTGCAGAACGCACTGCAGGATCGCGGCTACGCCTTTGCCAGGGTCGACCCGCCGGTGGCCTACGAATATCCCGAGGCACATGTGCTCGACGTGACTTTCCACGTGGTCGCCGGCTCGAAGGTGAAGGTCGGCGACATCACCGTGCGCGGCCTGGAACGGACCCACGAGGCCTTCGTGCTGCGCCACCTGCAGGTGCAGCCGGGCGACGCATACAACGCCGCCACGATGGAGCAGGCCCGCACCGACCTGCTCGGGCTGGATGTGTTCGCGACGGTGAGCGTGGAACTGGGCGATGCGCCCGACGAATCCGGTGGAGTGCCGGTGACGTTCCGGGTGCGCGAGCGGCCGCGGCACGCGGTCAGCCTCAACGCGGCCTACTCCAGCGACCTGGGCGGCAGCGGCGGCTTCACCTGGACCGACCGCAACACCACCGGCCGCGCCGATCCGCTCAGCGTCGCCGCCTCGGTGATCAACCTGGCCGGCACCGCGAGCACACGCATCGGTTACGACACCAGCGTGAAGTACACCCATCCGGATTTCCTGCATCGCCAGCAGTCGCTGCAGGTCACGCTTGCCGGCCTGCAGCAGTATCTGGAGGCCTACGACCAGAAGGCGCTGACGCTGGGCGGCAGCGTGACGCGCAAGCTCGGCAATGACTGGAGCGCGAGCCTCGGCGCCATTTCGCGGCAGGAGCGCATCGTGCAGGAAAGCGTTTCCCAGGTCGCCACCGACCCGGGCTGCACAGCGCCCAACCCCTCCCTGTCGCCCGATGCGATCCAGAAGTGCACGTACAACTACACGCTGTTCTCGGTGCCGCTCGCGGTGACCTATGACACCACGGGCCTGAGTTCCCCGCTGGCGGACCCGACCCATGGCGTGCGCGCCTCGGTGTCGGTCGCGCCCACGCTGTCCTTCGGCGAGCCCAACGCGCAGTTCCTGGTCACGCAGGCCAGCATCTCCTTCTATTTCGACCTGCAGCACCTGGGCATCGCTGAAGAAGCCGGCCGCAGCGTGCTGGCACTGCGCGCGCTCGGCGGGCTGACGCCGGGCGCCGGACAGCTGAGCCTGCCGCCCGATCAGCGCCTGTATGCCGGCGGCAGCGGCACCATCCGCGGTTACAAGTTCCAGTCCGTGGGCCCCACATTCCAGATCGATGGCAATCCCATCGGCGGCACGGGGATGAGCGCCGGCAGCGTCGAGCTCCGCCAGCGCATCGGAGCCAGCTTCGGCGCGGTGGCCTTCGTCGACGCCGGCCAGGTCAGCCGGCACCTGACGCCGCTGGCCGGCACGCTGCGCTTCGGCGCCGGGGCCGGCGTGCGCTACTACACCCCCATCGGTCCGATCCGCCTGGACGTCGCGATACCGGTGCAGCGGCGGCCGAACGATGATCCCTTCGAGGTCTACATCGGCCTCGGGCA